>PUNP01000183.1 GCA_003551785.1 Candidatus Brocadiaceae bacterium
CAGGGCCATCCCACAGGGGTGGCGGGTCTGACAGAGTCTGTACATAATCCGGCGTATGCCACCGGAGTCGGACTCTTAATGCATGCCGTGGAAAGTGGACGGCTGAAGCGTCCGGTATCCCAGACCAACGGCAGCCTGGTTGATGAGATAGTGGCCCGTTTCAAGGGATGGTTTGAGGATTTTTTCAAGCTGTAAAAATGGACGAGTCCCGTTTAACATATTAAGGGGGGTTGTGTGGTGTTTGAACTTGGATCTGAGATGGAGCAGTTTGCCACCATTAAGGTTATTGGTGTTGGTGGTGGAGGCAGTAACGCCGTCAACCGGATGATCGAGGCCCAGTTGAAGGGCATCGAATTTATTGCAATAAATACCGACTCGCAGGCACTGCTGCAGTCGGAGGCAGATCATACCCTGCAGATTGGAGAGAAGTTGACCCAAGGGCTGGGAGCGGGGGCCGACCCACAGCTTGGACACCAGGCGGCCGAGGAAAGCTGTGAGCAGATTTCGAGTGTCCTGGAGGGGGCCGATATGGTTTTCATCACCGCCGGTATGGGCGGGGGGACCGGTACCGGCGCCACTCCCGTTGTGGCCGAAATTGCACGGGAACTGGGGGCACTTACGGTGGGAGTGGTAACCAAGCCCTTCACCTTTGAGGGGAAAAACAGGATGAACCAGGCCGAAGAGGGGATTATAAATCTCAAGGAGAAGGTAGACACTCTGATCACCATTCCCAACGACCGCCTGCTGCAGGTTGTTGAGAAGCGGACCTCGATCGTTGATGCCTTCAAAGTGGCCGATGATGTCCTGCGCCAGGGTGTGCAGGGGATTTCCGATCTAATCGTGGTGCCAGGGCTTATAAATCTTGATTTTGCCGACGTGCGGACGATTATGACCGATGCCGGATCGGCCCTGATGGGAATAGGGGCCTCCGAGGGAGAGGGACGAGCAGCCGAAGCCTCGGAAATGGCAATATCCTCTCCCCTGCTGGAGGAGTCCATTGACGGGGCCAAGGGGGTCCTGCTCTCGATCACCGGTGGACCGGACCTTGGCCTGTTTGAGGTCAATGAGGCCGCTGAAATTATTGCCAATGCAGCTGACCCAGATGCCAATATTATTTTCGGTGCGGTGATAAAAGAGGAGCTTAAGGATAATATCCGGGTGACGGTGATTGCCACCGGCTTCCGTGAGAGTGAGCGGGAGGAGAAGCAGGACATCAAGGAGGACATGAACGGCGAAGAGCAGTACGATGATCTCGATATTCAGCCCTTCGCGGGCGAAGAGCTGGACATTCCGGCCTTCCTGCGCAAACGACAGAACTAAATCCCCCTCGCTTCGGGGCAGCGGAGAGTGCAGGTTGCCGCTGCCCCGATTGAGGGGATTTTTTGGTGATATTTTCAAGAAAATTGAGACATCAACACTCGCCCCTGTTTCCTTTGTCCCTGGAGGTCAGAAAACAGGGGCGATTTCTTTTTTGAGGGTCGTCAGTGCTAGACAAAGTTCTGGCGGGGCGTGCTGTATAATAGGAAGTGGCTCCCCCTGCGGCCGCTTGGGGCACACTCCTTGGGCAAATCCCCCTCCGGTTCAGGGAAGCCATCATTCCGCCGCCCAACGGCGGCACCACTAAGGGGAGGGATTTCCCTGACGACTCTATGAAAAATCGTGAGCTATGGAGGGCGGAAGATTTTTGAGCGAGAGGAAGTGAGCGGCAAGAACGGCGGACCCCTTCGCCTTCCAAGACCTGGTTTTTTCAAGGTAGGGGAACTCTGCGTTTGATTCTGGCCGGGAAGTGATGCCTGGGATAAATCTAAAAAGTTAGCCTCGCAGACGAATAATACACAGAGGAAGAGAATATGTATATTTATGTTGACGTTGTTTTCGCGATAAACATCATTATGAACTACCTCCTGCTCTGGGCAGCCGCCCGTCTTACCGACACTGGTTTTAAAGGCTGGCGCCTCCTTTTGGGGGCTGTGCTGGGGGCCGGATATGTGGTTTTGACCCTGGTCTTCCCTTCGCGGCTCCTGCAGTGGACACTGACCAAGGGCATTGTGTCGGTTGTGATGGTACTTGTCGCGCTGGCCCCCCTGTCCCTGCGAAGGTTGGGAAGGGTTATGGCCTACTTTTACCTTACGGCTATGCTGGCCGGTGGTGCTGCTTTTGGAATCTACTATTTCTCCGGGGATACCCTCCTGCGATTAACCGGGGGTCTGCTGGGTCCCTGGTGGCCGGTTGCAGGCGGGATTCTAATCATTGTGCTCGTGAGCCGCTACGGGTGGCAGATGATTCAGCGGCGTCTCTGGCAGGATATGATCCTGTCGCTTGCGATCCACTGCAGCCAGACGGTGGTAAGCCTTAAGGGCTTGGTGGATACCGGCAACCGCCTGCGGGACCCACTCACCCGGCTCCCTGTTATAATTGTAGATCCTGAGAGCATTAAACCTCTGCTTCCGGGCGAGGGATACCGCCAGGATCCTACCGGCAAAGGCGGGCTCGGCCTTGCACCGGATCTTCTGTCCGGTGAGTTTTCCAGCCGTTTGCGGCTAATTCCCTTCTCTTCTGTAGGAAAAGAGCGGGGGCTCCTTTTCGGTTTCCGCCCGGACCGGGTGGTGATAAACGGGAAGCAGGGCAACCAGGCCTTAAAGGAGG
>PUNP01001017.1 GCA_003551785.1 Candidatus Brocadiaceae bacterium
CCGTTTATAAATTTTTTTGATATCTGGATCGGTCAGTTCAGGACTGGCGTCGTAGCAACGGATGACCATCGCTTCAATATTCTGAAGAATGTCGAAATATTCTCTATCAGCTCTCATAACTTAAAACCTCACAGTGCATTATACTAGTATGTACAACATTTACAATCGCCGGGGCAATATCATTTCAGTTCTGCGCTCCGGGCGCATTACAGCATTTTTTGTATTTCCGGCCGCTTCCGCAGGGACAGGGGGCATTACGTCCCACTTCTTCCCCCGATATTCGCCTCTGTGGCTTTTTTCCCTCCTTGCTTTTTTTTAAATTCCTCAGAACTTTTTCATTTTTATCCACAAAAGCCGAGAACTCTTCCCTGCGCAGCTTCTGCAGTCGCTCCCTTTCTTCACGTGCATCCTGCCACTCTTCAGCTTCCGGCAGCTTGATATCAAGCACCGCCGTGGTATCAAGCAGCATGTCCTCAAGCGACACCATATCCGTATCATAACCGTTCCGGATTTCGTTTCTAACGATATCCAGGCCGCGTTTCGAATACAACCTGCAGAGTCCCTCACACAGAAGCGTACGTATACTGCTATCTCGCTCCCGGTCCAGTTGTTTCAGAAAAAAACTTTCTGACCGCTTGCTTTTTATTCTCATTGGAACGCTGGTGGAAAACAGGCGCACGTGCCATTCATCTTCCGCAAACGTATCTTCCACCAGATCGACAGCCTCAATATTGCCGATACGCGCCAGAGCTTCATTAGCTCGCCCCCTCAAATAATCGGCATCTTCCTTCAGTTTATCAACCAGAATCCGCACAGCCCCTTCCGCACCGCGCAGCCCGGCCAGATCAATAAGCCAGAATTCGAGGAACTGGTATCGGAAGGCATCCTCGCTCAACCAGGTGCATATTTCATGATCGGAAGGTTCACCAGCAACGGCGAGCAGGTCGATGAGACAGTCAACCAGGGCCCGATCCACATCCATCACGTTCGTATCGGATTCCTCGCATTCCAGGTTGTATTTCCGCAGAGTCTCCCAGGCCTGTCCCGGAGTGTAATCTGCCATTTGCAGCCTGTTATTTATTTTTTTTGCGTGCTGTTCGGTTAACTTCGATTTTTGCCGGATAACATCTTCGTATTCGATAAGCCATTCATACGGAGCATTGGAAACAATGCTTGAATAGTGGATTAAAGGGTCAATCTCATCGATGCTCTCAAAACGGTTCAGCACTCGTAAAAAATTTTCCTCTGATAAATAGAATCGGTGTCCACGTCCGAGCACGTATAAATTGTTTTCATCCCCATACAACTCGCATCCGTCCAGCACCAATTCCAGGAGTTCGGGATCCGTGCAGCAGGATTCGACAAAATATTCAGAGACAAACTCCCGAACATGTTTATCGGGATGCAGCATAAAGGGTTTCAGCGCCTCATTGCTTATGAGGGGCTGCTGCGCCCTTTCTTCCGGCGCTGGAATATCTGGAAATAATCTTGCAGTTCTCATTCAATCAAGGTCGATGAGTGGTGCATCGAAAAGGTCTTCGACTACGGAGTGGAATTCCACATTGAACCATTCCCTGAACATTTTGAGCGTGCGCCTGGAGGGCCAGTCATCCTCGGCAGTCCACCAACCGTCCAGTTCAATCTCGAAAATGATGTCGTAGAAATCTGAAAGCAGTTCGTCCTGCTGGGCATCCATCTCGTATTCCGGTAGAAGGTAAATATTAGGCTCGTAATTTACGTCGGCAAGAGTTGTGTCCGGGCCGACCGGGTCGGGAAGCCCCTTCTGCCAGGCCAGAAACGGATGCCTGGCGCGAACGATAATGGCGGATCGATTGATCATAATATTTTTTTGCTGCGATTCCGCTAAATGACCGAGAGAATAACGTTATAGGCATGTGCACTTGACACAGGTAAGAGATATGTACAATAATTTTTACGGAGGCTATCTGCAAAAATGCTTGAACTTAAACGCATTAAAATTTATGATCATTCATGTCAACCTGTGTCAAGTGTATATGCCAATAACGTTAAAGCTGAGCAGCGCAAACCGGGCGAGCACAGGAAAACCGACCCCGCAGCCCGGGTTCTATCCGTTATATCCGGGCACAACCATAAAAAATGGTTTCAGTCCATCTGGACGGATATCGCAGGCGCTTCGACCCGGGACCATCCCGCGCCCTTTCCCGTAGAGCTTGCTGCGCACCTGGTGCGTATGTTTTTGGTCGCCGGCGACACGGTGCTCGATCCTTTCGCCGGCACGGGCACCACGGCGGTGGCAGCGGCGAAGTGGGGGCGCAACTCCATCAATGTGGAGATCAATCCGCATTATTATAAAATGGCCGCAGCCCGCATCCGCCGGACGACAAACTCCCTTTTTTCACATGCCCGGCTTGTAACTCAGGCTGAAAATAAAAGTGCATTAACTATGAGAAACAGATTACCGAAGCGGTGCAATTGGGAATATAAAAAAAGAGGACCTATTTCCCCATCTTATCCAGGCGATCTATCTCTTTTCGAATTTCTCCGATAATCTCTCTGTTCTTTATTTCTTTCTTGCCGTTCACCTTCACTGAAAACACATAAAAGACTTTGCCGCCATATTTTTCGGTGAATTCCGTATGCGTGCCTTCCTGCAATGTCCTTTC
>PUNP01000221.1 GCA_003551785.1 Candidatus Brocadiaceae bacterium
ATATACCACATCATAGCGAACGGGACTGAAGTCTTCCCGGAAAAACACGTCAACCGCCCCCGGCACATCTCAAAACATCCTGCAATCGTGGCGCCTCGCGTCAACACGCCCAGCTCCTGGCCAAACGGATCATGGTTTCATAATTGGTCATTGTCCGCACCGTAATTGTTCGACCGTAAGGACATGCAGAGGGCTGAAGAATAAATCCGCGGCCCCCCCCTGTCGTTCCTTCGCGCAAAGCAGTTACAACCTTTTTCTCAAATTCGGCCGGCGGCATGTTCTCAATGTCTGCTGCCTCGATATTGCCCATTAGCACGGTGTCTGCCCCGATGGCCTCCTTTATCTCCCAAAGTTCCATATCGCCTTGCGGAGGCGGTTCCAAAGGCTCCAGACCATCTGGACTCATCTTTTCAATGTAAGGGAGTATTCCTCTCAGGCGGCCGTGCGAGTGAATCCGCGAATAACCGCCATACTTCTGAATTGTCTTAACTATCTGGCCCGTGTATTTGACAACGTACTCTTCGTAGAGGGTCGGCGGGAGGTATGGCTCGCTTGCATATTCCGATCCACAGGTTCGCCAAAGGCGTCCGGGGCATGCCTTTGCCAGTTGCGCACATCGCGGGAACATCGTACGCGCAAATCGCTCCAACAGCCGGTGAAAAAGCTCCCTTTCGGTAAGAGCGACGACGGTGTAGTCTTCCATGGAGAACAGGCTGGCAGCCGAACCGATTGGGTCCCCAAACTCAATACTCACGATACCGGCGTCCCCCAAAGCTTCTTCTTCTGCGAGTATTCCGGACACGTCTACCTGGCCAATCGCAGGTTCGGGAAGTTGCAGGTATGCTTCAAGGTCTTCGATATTCTTGAGCAGATGCTCGATAGTCCAGGTTGTCTGAGTGTCTTTGTCCCGGCGTGTCAGAGAGGTCAGCGTCCGCTTCCCCGCCCGGATAGTCGTGCGACTGAAGCGTGCGTCAGTTTCACTCCAATTCTCTTTGGTTATCAGTTCGCTTAGTCCGTTGTCTGAACCTCCTTTCCAACCAGCCCCCACCATCCGAATGATGTCTGTTTCCTGGTTGGCCATGTTGACAAGCGGTCGCCACGACAGATCGTTCCACACGGTGAACTCGTCGTCACTTACATCCATTTTCCATCCGCCAACTTCGTAGAACGAAACGGCAGGCCGGTCAACAACCCGCCCTCGGAGAGTAGCCAACAAACGCTCGCGTCGTGTCATCGTCATTCTTTATCTCAACCTGCCAAATATTATGCGCTTAATATCGCAACATCGACAACAAATTGTCGATGTGCGAACGGTCGTGATGTTGGTCAACCACAGGGGGTTGCCCCCACGGGAAATGCGTTGTTGTTGCCATATCCCATTCAAAATTTTGAATTTTGATATTATAATTTTGAATTTATTTGGAACTTGAGATTTTGGATTTGTAATTTGATTGGTCCGGTACCGCGCCGAAGGCGCCCTATTCTCAGAGCGAATTCTCTGAAAATGCGTAGATTATTATACACTGTAGTAATAGGCTTTTCAGCTAAATTGACCTGTTTTTGGTCAGTTCATGCACATTTTCCTCTATACCACATATTGAGGCCTGCCCCCCCGGAGTTACATACGCAAAATATCGTCCATCGCCTTTGAAGTTTTGCGGACTACGCCCGGCTCGGGTGGCACCATCTCAGCAGTTAAGTGGCCGTCGTAGCCTATCTCCTCGAGCGCACGCATGACTGCCCGCCAGTTGACATCTCCTTCCAGCAGATCACAAAAACCCTCCGCAGTGCCTGCGGAAACCCTAAAATCCTTCAGGTGAACTTTTCTGATTCTTTCGCCCAGGATTTGAATCCAGTGCTCTGGATATCCCAGTAGCAAAACATTTCCGACATCAAAATATACTCTGAGGTATTCGCTTCCGAACCCATCCACAAAATCGCACATCTCCAGCGGGCTCAGCAGAAATTTGTTCCATACATTTTCAATTCCGAGACATACGCCGTATTTTTCTGCGGCCGGCAAAAGACCCTCCAGAGCCTTCTGAGACCTTTCATATACCACATCATAGCGAACGGGTCTGAAGTCTTCCCTGAAAAACACATCAACCGCCCCGGGCACTATCAAAACAGTGTCCAGTTCGAGCCGCGAAGCAATCTCCAGCATTTTCAGTGCGATTTTCTTTCCCTGGGCCGTCATTTGCGGGTCGCCGTCAGTCAAAGGATAATCCCAAAAAAGACCGCTTGCAAGGCTTGATATTTCAACGCCTTCACGTTGTGCTTTTTTCAAAATCTCTCTGCACTCTCTTTCAGTGGTTTCAGTAGTAAGTTCGCCGGCGTTTGAAACAGCGAGCTCTACGGCTTCAAAACCGGATCCAGCGGCCTCCCTGAAACATTCTTCTATGTCTTTTTTTCCTTCCAAACCGCCTTCAAAAGACCAGTAACTGATACTTTTTTTCATGCTCATATCAGATTCCCTCCTGTTATATCCGCACCGGGGCGTTCCTTCTAACCGACTCTCGTTCCATAAGAGCTATCTCCACAGCTTTTGCGGAATCCTCCGGCGGGGAAAGCTCTACGTTTTTATTTTCTGCCACACAACTTACAAAATATTTGATCTCTTCATCCCATCCGGTCGCTGCTGAAA
>PUNP01000426.1 GCA_003551785.1 Candidatus Brocadiaceae bacterium
AGCCCTCCAGGATGTTCAGAAAAGTATTTTTAGCAGGTTACACCTGAGTTATTCCGTTTGTCGCATTTTACAATTATCAAGGCCAATGTCAACTTTTGTGCATAGAAACCCGGCATCATTTTGATTTTCTGTTATTTATGCCAGTGGCAACACTTCCTCCTCCGGAAAACGTGATTATGTGCGATCCCCCTGATTTAGTGATGAGAGAGCGGGATGATCACAGTTATCGGAAGAAAAAGAGGTGAGCTTAAGCTTAGATATTCAAAACTTTTTGCATAAGTACCTCTTGGAATGAAATTCAGTTTAGTGTTGGATTAAGCTTCAGAAGAATTCAGAAATCTATGACTGATAAGAAGTGATAAAGTTTCTATGGCGCAGAATAGTAGTGACAAAAGATTTCATATCTTGGCAAAAAAAGTATATCGATCGACACCTCTTCTGGGAACTTTACAAATTGTTTCTATATCGCTAAAGCCAACCTTATTCAACCATTCTGCAATCCATGTATCCGGATCGGAGCCCATGTCTGGCAGTAATTTGTGCCAATGAAAATTGATTTCATTTGATTGACCCATTTCAAATATTAACCCGAAATTTGTTTTCCTAGAAAAACTTGTCATCAAATGTTCTGCGTATTCCAACCCCTTTTCCATAATTATATGATGAATCACAGAAAGGGAAATTGTGATATCCGTTGAGGGGATTTGCTTAATGATTTGTTCGTCATATAAGCTTCCGGTATACAAAGCAAAATTTTCAAACCCATTAAGACATAGAGACCATTGTGCCGTCATTACTTTTATTTTGCTTGCATCCATTCCTACAGAGAAACACCCCTCTTCACAACCTATTCTTAGATAATGACCTTCGCTGCAACCATAATCACTTAGCGATAGACAATTACTTTTCCTGATAATGTCTCGTATCACCAAGTCTCTTTCCATAGAGTATCTACCCGAAGATATTTGTTTATTCTCTATAAAAACCGGCTGATATGTCTCAATATTGCCAAGTAGTTTTACAAAATGATCTTTTGCTTTTGTCAATGAGTCTTTTTTAGCTCCCTCATTTAAGAGATATTTATAATTATTTCTTGAACCATTACTCTTTGGCGTAGAGATAGTTTTTTTGGCCACTGAAGATTCAACGTCCTCTTTCAATAGTATTCTGCAATGATGTAAATACAAATCCATTGAAGAGATTACTTTTTCAAGCTCCTTGCTAACTGACTGCTTTGTTGCTTCTTCTTTTATGCCTTTCGAAATAACAGCTAAAGTATTTTTCATCTTATACAGGGAAAAATTCGCCCTTGTAATACAACCTATTCTGGCAGCTGAGACGATATCATCCGGGTCATAACCTTCATTTACCGAAGACCAATTCTCTACATAGGTATCTACCACTTCATAAAACCATGCTTCCAAATTGTCCAAATTTGGCCAATGTGTGCCCGCTGCATAATTTGGATGAATCATCCTTCCGACATCTTCACCCGGAAAACCTGTACCCACAGTAGCCCAGTCAATTGCAACCAGCCCATTACTACTTCGTATCAAATTGTTTCTATGCAGGTCAGAGTGACACAAAACTTCAGGGAGCCTGTCTGATAGTTTTCCGAATATTTCATTTACTTTTTTTTCAGTAAGGCGAATAATTTCTTTTGCATCATCGACCCAGGTATCCCTCATGTTCATCTTGACCAAATAGTCTGCAATTTGCCTGGCAGAAGTCAATGAATTCCTGAATTGACTCATTTTCGACCTGTAAAACCAGTCTTTCTTATCTCCGACCTTTACTATTTTATTAAAATCAGCTATGGCTTTTGCCGCTTCTAAATAATCAATTCTTCTCCAGGGAGTACCTTTATCGTAATGATATTCCAATATCATTACGATCCTATCTTCATTTCTATCAATAGCTAAGGCTCTGGGAAACTTTAGCGCATGTCCTTCAAACAAATGTTGATTCTCATAAAATAAGCCCTCCCTCTCCCAGTAGTTTGTCTCACTCTCGAATGTATATCCTTTTTTCTGTAAAACTTTTATGAGCAAACTTGCAGATCTGATGTTCGACTGATTGCGATATTTAACTGCAGCTTCGTAAACAACTGCCGTACTTGCTCCTCTCGCTTTCCCCTCTACATCATAATATGCAACACTTTGAATTATTGGAGCTTCTTGTTCCGTTAGCTTACGAATTGCCGCTTCAATTAACCTGGTAGAAGGTTTATTTTCATCAGAGATATCGACCTTACGCTTCTTATTTTTTAAGTTCAAATCAATTGGGCTATCATCATTTTTGACGACCCAAAACCATTTGTTAAAATTAATCGAGTTTTGCCATAATGTATGAGTTATGCTCAGGTTATAAGCATTACCTTTTCCAAGAAAACCCGCTTTTATGATAAAGGGCTGTTTTTCCGCATTCCCCTCAAGCACCTCAATCATCTTACGCTCCTGCGGACCACTCCGATACGTACTCACATCTTTGAGCTGAATCCAGGACTCAACTGTTCTGACCATCAGCCATTTTGCAAGACCGGTTTTGACAGGCGCATGATCCTGGCCTGATACCGGCAACATGAAAGGAAGATCCAAACTCATGTTCTCCTGTCCCAGGCTTGTGGTCTGAATCAGTTTC
>PUNP01000773.1 GCA_003551785.1 Candidatus Brocadiaceae bacterium
AAAATGAGAAATATAGTAACACAAGATGCCTTTCATAGTATAGCACGCATCCCTGCGTGCGCCCTGGACAGGCAAGATGCCTGTCATACATTCCGCCTGCACCTTTCCGGCCACGCTTCTATACTTATGTTCAGGATGTATATAGTGGAACAAGCCCCTTGCCGGTAAGCTCTCAAGTGTGCCATGCAGCACCAGCGGTATGGTCTTGATGAGGTTACGGGGTTCATTGAATATTCACCATTATCGACTATTCGCGGTATAATATATAATGTCAAAGTTAAAGGTTCCCAGAGCGGAATGGGATTTGGTTTCGGATCGTGCTTTTATTGTAGAGTTGGGGGCAATCAGGGTGTTTATGCGCCGCGATATACCGATTTCGCCTGACCAGTTTACCTGGCTGCTCAGCAGAGACGAACCGGGTGAAACTATACAGCCGAATAAAGGGCGTTTTGTTGTTAAAAATCTTGATTCGAATATCGGCCCGTTAGTTTCTAAACGCTTCCATTACCATCGAACTTATCGAAAGAAACAGCGTTTTTTTATGGGGTATTGCTGGCAGCATGCGCACGGACCTACTCAATTTACGCGCGCGCTGTATGCGAATCTCATGGGGCACAGAGTGGTTGAACCTGTCTCAGCTATGCAGCGGAATGTTTCCGGCTGGCGTCAGGAGAGTCTTCTTATCACCCGCCATGCACGGGGCGTGGCTCTAAAAGACTTTTTCCTTGACCGCTCGATAAATTTAGATAATAAAATAGAGAAATTCAAAATCGGTTTGTGTGAATTACGGGCTATGCACGCTGATGGTGTCGCTTTCGGCGATGCGCAAACCCGGCATCAGATATTTGATGAGGAGGCGGGATGTTTATGGTGGCTTGATTTCGACAAAATGGCTGTAAGGAATATAGGAGTAGGGAAACGCGATTGTGACCTTCGCCGATTCTTCAGCTCAAGTCTCTTAAGAATTACCCAGTCCGGCCATAGTTTCGAAGATACTTATGGCTCGATGTTGGAAGTTCTGGACGCAGTGTATCCGCAGCCGGCCTTATGGCGGCGAATATTTTCAATAGAAGTCCGCCGCCGGATAAAACGTATGCATAAACGTCCCGGTTATCAGAAGCTTTGAAATCAATTAAGAAGATGAAATGGCTTCCCGGCCAGGACTCGAACCTGGAACGGCAGGACCAAAACCTGCTGTGTTACCAATTACACCACCGGGAAATATAATTTATAAGTGGTATGCTGAGGACCAGCTTTATTAATCTGGTAGAGACTTATTGTGGTTAGAAGATGAAGAAATCGTCATCATCGTCGTCTGCTTCATCCAGGTCAACTTCAGGAGTCGGATCAGGTGCTTTTACTGGGTCTTCCGGTTCATCATGCGGACGACGCGCGGGAGTCACTCTATCATCAGGAGCTTTAGCTACTTCTCTGGCATCTTTGTCTTCCCATGCGGTTGATTTAACGAAAAGGTGACCTTCCATCACCGGCATCTCTCTCTCAATAACGTTTGCCATGGATGTGGTTTCGAAGACCCTTGAAATGATAGCGTCACCTACAAAAACAGGCTGACCGGTCGGACTTTCTCGAAAAATAGTGATTTGCTGATTACGTCGGTGCTCCGAATGTTCACCGCCGGAAATCATAACTCGATTATTTTCGACCGCAAGGATATTTCCTTCCGGTTCAAAAACCTCAGGCTCGTCTTGAACTAATTTGGCTTTGTATCGTTCCGCTTCAGCAGCTAATTCACGTTTAGCTTCGTTTGCTTCGGCGATATTTTCTTCTAAACTGCTTATTTTATCTTCGAGTTCAAAGAAGGATGCCCAATTTTCTTCTCTTGATTCTTTCCACTTACCTTCTAAATCAGCGAACTGTCTGTTAATTTCCTGAATTTTCTCAGCGTATTCCCTTTCAAACCTTTCAATTTCCTGATTCTTTTCAGCCAGTAATTCTTTGAGCGCTTCGTCTTTTTCTTTTAGTTCTTCAACAAATCGACGGTTCTCAAAGTTGACATTTTCCAGCGTTTCTCTTAATTTTCTATATTGTTCTGAATAATAATCCAGCAATCCGTCGGCGGTATTGAAGTTTTCACCCGAAGGCATATAATCGCTAAGGGCTCTTTGCACATGTTCGGCGGCCTTCCAGGGGAGATGTTCAGCCATTTTCTCGTATTCATGTGCATTGCGCAATTTTTCAGCAACAGCCGAATAAGCTTCCTGCTCATAAACAATTCCGTAACTGGCTCGGGTAGCCCTGCGAAGATTCCACCCCGCATCATCGAAAACCTCTCCAACATAATCGCGAAAGGTGGCTTGATTATGTCTTACTGCTTCCTCGGCAATTTGTAATTGCTGATGAAAATGGATTGCCAGGCCTATTCCGGTTATTGCAAGCAAAATAAAGACGATAAGTGTTATAACTAAGCCACTTCCGGAGTTTGCTCTTTTAGCCATAATAGAATACCTCGATGAATTCGAATGTAAGTATTTTTGTAAATGTACAAATCAAGCATCTTAAAGCATAGCCTAGCTGACGTACCATCAGCAAGTTAGGATGCTACGTTATCTAAACACATTTTATGAATACTTGAAAAAAAAGAATACTTACAAATGATGATGGTGGGCAGGGTCGGAATCGAACCGACGACACCGGCCTTTTCAGGGCCGTGCTCTACCCCTGAGCTACCTGCCCATCTGAGTGTTAACATTTTATCAATATTACGCCCTTAAGTCAAATCCCTATCCAATTGTTGTAATATTTTATTTGAAATTGACCTGCTTTTTTGACAAAAATATTTTTTCTGTCACGTTTAAGTTATCAGATAACAAAGTTTTTTTTCATCATTTACCCCTTCTCTGCTTGGTCCTTTAGGGATTCATTCAGGTTATTGCGCATTTCTCACAAAGCGAAGACAAAAATCAGGATATACGACTTTAGTAAGTATACGAAGCTAATAGTATAATTTTTTATCGATTTATAACAGTGGAAAATACCACTAAGCCGCAATTCTTTATTAACTTGAAGGGTCGGGATAGATGTGCTAAAATCTTTCACTTAAAATATCTTTCCATTTGCCCTTTTTTTCTTTGAGGATTTAGTGATGAAAAAATATCAATGTATAGTATGTGGATATGTCTATGATCCTGATATTGGCGATCCTGATGCCGATATTGAACCAGGGACTGCTTTTGAAGACCTGCCGGAAGACTGGCAATGTCCTATGTGTGGAGTAGGCAAAGACCAGTTTGAACCTGAAGAATAACTCTATTAAAAAATTCTGAAGTATGAAATTAGTCATAGCCAGTGGAAACCAGAAGAAAGTAGAAGAACTGAATAGTCTTCTGCGCGATTTAGCCATACAGGTAATTCCGCTTTCCCAATATCCCGAAGCCCCCGAAATTGTTGAAGACGGGGCTACTTTTGCTGAAAATGCAGCTAAAAAGGCCGTTGGTATTGCCTTATTTACGGGGCATCATGCCGTAGCGGATGATTCAGGATTATGCGTAGATGCTCTCGGCGGACGCCCCGGTATATACAGCGCACGTTATGCGGGTAGAGGCGCCTCCGGGAAAGACCTTTGCAAAAAACTCCTGAGGGAAATGCGGTTGATAAAAGGGAGCAAAAGAACTGCGCATTTTCAATGCTGCATTGCGATGGCCGACCCAAAAGGTGCGGTCGAAATTGTCGCAGAAGGGCGTTGTGACGGAACTATAACCCGCAGGATGAGAGGAAGCGCCGGGTTTGGTTATGATCCCGTCTTCCTCTATCCCCCTTCCGGGAAAACTTTTGCTCAAATGAGCCCGGAAGAGAAACACAGCCACAGCCATCGGGGGGCGGCTATGCGTAATTTTAAACAAAAACTAGAGTCAGAGTTAGGTCCTTAGCCTGGTCAACCTTACATTAGCTGAAGATTTCTCTCAAGGAATTAAGAGAAAGCGAGGTTTGGCTTAAAGTAATAATCAGGGCAAAGATGATTGAACCATCTTCGCAACTTGTTCCTATTCTTAAGGAAACAACGGAATTGATTGCTATTGTGTTTTCAAGCATGGTAGTCATTGGGGTTGGGCCGAGCTAAGCCATTGTAATCTATAACTTTAAGAAATAAACTAAAGCTGTATAACGCTTAGAGACGTGTTTTTGGGGGTGAAATGGTGTAATTGTTAAGTTTAATACCAAACTTTGTCGTAAACTTTGTTGTAAGTTTTGTCGATCACCAGGTCCCCCCTCGCGTCTGGTGCGTTACTTTTCATGCTACGTTTATCCTCTTGTCAGGAGTTTCTAAAGACCACCGGTAGCCTCAGAATACGCGAAATTCTTTTCTCGACAAAGTTTACGACTAAGCCTAACGGTTACGAAATGGTTACCATGTTGTAAAACCTATATACTGGCTTTAGAGAGCCTCTTGGGGCAATAATGAAGACGAGACACGGACCGGTCGCTGCGCCTCGCTGAGGATCTCCGAATCCTGCGCGCGCACCGCTATTGGAAGATAGGTTCACACAGGAGGAACGACTCATGTTTGCCGATGTCAACGATGGTCAACGGGACGCCGCACCCAGCTTGCAAAGGGTACTGGACAGGGGCGGCGAGGTTCGTATTCCGGCTGGAACGTATCTGCTGGGTGAGACCCTTCGCGCGCCCTCCGACACCTCAATCGTTGCTGCCCCCGGTGCCGTCTTTCGTCTGGCGGACGGCGTCGGCAAACACTGCCGTCATTTCATGATTGCCAATGCCAACGCGGGCAACGGCAATCGGAATCTCTCGCTCCGGGGCGGCGTGTGGGACGCCAACAACGTCGGCAACCCGCGCGGCAAGGACTACGATCCCTTCGCCTACACCGGCGTGGCCATCAACTTCGTCAATGTCAGGAACCTGACCATCCGCGACCTGACCGTGCACAATCCGGAGTCGTTCTTCATCCGGGTCGGCGAAGTGTGCGACTTCCACATTGAAAACATCACGCTCAGCGCCGACCGCACCCATATCAATCAGGACGGTGTGCATGTCGGCGGCTTCTCGGAGCGCGGCGTGATCCGCGGCATCCGGGCGACCGCCCCCGGCGTGCCCGGCGACGACATGGTCGCGCTCAACGCCGATGACGATGTCGAGCGCCAGCTCAACCTCGGCATGCGTCGCGGGCCGATCCGTGACATCCTGGTCGAAGGCATCCAGGCCGCCGACGCCTACACCTTTATCCGCCTCTTGAGCGTCAACCAGCCGATCGAGGATATCACCGTGCGCCGCCTGCGCGGCAGCTTTCGCATGCACGGGATCAATCTCAACAACTGGCGATTCCCGAAAGGCGTCGGCGCCATCAGGCGCGTGCGGTTCGAGGACATCGACTTGACCAAGACCCAGGCAGCAACGTCTGCTCCTGCCTTCGTCAAGGTGTCCCTCGATGTTGATGACGTGGAATTCCAATGTCTTCATCGAGGCCAAGCCACGCACCCCGAGGCCAAGACCCTGGTGATCGACAATGCCCACGACCTCGAAATGGTCATGAACGGCCAGTCGTCTGCTATCCGTGCTGACGGCGGGTTCGTTCTGGCGGAGGGGAGCATTGATAAGCTTCGACTGCACAAGTCTCCAACCGTCGAACGCACGGCTGGCGAACATGCAGGTTCAGACGACTCTTGACAGCCAAACCATTGGAGTCAAAACGGTTCTTGTAAATCCACAGGGGCAAGCCCAGAGGTGGTTCTATCACCTCGTTCTTGTTTGCCAACCCGGAACCGGACGGCACGATTTTCGGTGCCAGCGGGTTTTCGCACCGCACCCGCGGCTCCTGGGTCAACAGACAATATAAAGGCGGCACCATCTACATGACCGGGGTACTCCCGGAAACAGCCATCTGGCATGAAGATATACCGCCTCCGCTCACAGAAGATGCGGCAGGAAATGATCGACCTGCCCCTTAAACTCCAGCGGCAGTTTGAATTCGCACCCGAGTGAGGATGAGAGATAATCCGAACATTTCATTCATGATGTTAAAACTTCACAAAAAAGCGCCGCTAAAATTAATTAGCGGCGCTTTATGTTCAACTCAGTCTTGCTCGAGCTTAATTGAAGATTACCATTTATCATTATTCTTATAATGAGCTTTCATATCTTCAAGTGAGCGGTTTTGCACTTTACCGGCCAGGCCGTTTAACCCGAACTCATTGACCAGGAACTCGACGTGCAGCGCAATGCGCTCTTTGATGAGTTCCATGAGGTCGACAAACGCCTGGACGCCGCTTTCTGCGGGCGGTTCGCGCAGAATGTCAAAAGGTTTCACCGCACCGAAGTAGTCTCTCGGATCGATAGCGTCCAATTGAGTATCAAGGACTTGCTTCGCGTCTTTCAAGACAGTTTCATCGGCAGCTGCCGGATTATCTTTGAAGAATTTACGGGTAGTGGCGGTAATACCCAGGCGCAGGTCGGTGTCGATATTGATTTTTCGCAATCCGAATTCGATACCTTCCTTTATCTTTTCCAGCGGAACGCCTTGTGCGCCCTGGATGTCTCCGCCCAGCTCGTTGATCTCCTTGACCAGTTCCTGTGGAACGGTGGAAGAGCCGTGTCCGACCAGGAAGTGATCATCCACCAATCCGGCATCGGCCATATTGTTATAGCTTTGTTTAACGATTTCGGTTTTCAGGTCACTGATATTCGTGCCTTTGTTGGGGCCGTGTGAAGTGCCGTAGGCGATAGCCAGCGCGTCGGCGTTCGTCCTTTGGAAAAATTCAACGACTCTTTCGGGTTTTGCATAGACGGTTTCTTCACTGACAATGTCTTCCTCGACGCCCGAGAGCTGTCCGTATTCGCCTTCAACGCCAACGCCTTTGGGGTGGGCGAAACAGACCATGCCGCGGGTGATAGCGACGTTAAGCGGGAATTCCTCTTCACTGGCGTCGATCATGATGCCGGTGTAGCCGCTCTCAGCGCATTCTTCGCCTTTTTCCACATTACCGTGGTCAAGGTGCAGCGCTACGGGCAGTTTATGTTCGCTGTTTTCCATTGCTTTTGTGAGCATATAGAAAATCTTATCCGGACCGCCCTGGAATTTATTGGCACCTTTGGACGCCTGGATAATAGCCGGTGCATCGGCGCGGCGCAATCCTTCAAGAACGCCCTGAGCCTGAGTGAAGAAGTTGACATTAAATGCCCCGATAGCGGCCGGGTTGCCGGCCTGGGACGCTTTTTCTGCTGCCTGCAGTACTGTAAATAGTGGACTAAGTTTGTAGTCGCTCATATTTTCTCCTTTTAGAGTGAAAGTAAGAAGTGATTCTTCAACGAGACCTGTATTCGAATTAGGGTAGGCGGGCGGTTTGCGCAAGACCTGGGGGGAGGGCTTACGCAGGAGCCGCCCGCCTGATGCTTATATTTTATGCGATATACGGATTATTTTTGATCTGCTCCGGAACATTTATTGCGGGAAAGCTGCGGGCGGAAAAATGCGGTATACCCGCCGGGCCGCCGATCAGGTAAATGAATTCATCAATGAAAGCCTGAGTTGGCCCACTTATCTCATTAATAAATTCAACCGGCACGCTGCGCTCTTTGGCGGCGATATTATCCACTTCGGTAAGAGATGTGGCCGTATGGCTTCCGTCTCTGGTGAAGATGACGGACTTCTTCGTCTCGTCTGCGACCAGAGCATCGATGCTTGCCGAGCCGACCATGTAGGCTTCCGAGGCATCGACGGAAGACATCATGCAGCTCCTCTGGATATGTTGGGGTACGAGCGCCACTTCTTTGACCTGCCCGTGGACGGCATCAACATTGAGTTCATTCTTACAAAGCTGAGCCAGAAAAAGTGCTGGTGAGAAAGAACTAGAACGTCCATGCTGGATATTTCCATGCTGATCCCTTTCCACGTCATCCGAATAAACTTCAGCGATGCTTTTACCCGAGTTTACCTCGGTTAAATCTTCCTGGACAACAACGACGGCTTCCCCGAGCCGTGTTACTGTATCGGAAAGTTTATCGAGGAAGGCACTTTTATCGAAGAGAATTTCTTTCGACAGGATAATGTGGGGGGGGCGGTCGGGTAAAATTTCACCTTTGGGGTCAACTTTGGCGAATCCGGTTGCCTGAGCCAGCCAGCCGGCCTTTCTTCCCATGACCTGGTATATAGCCACCGGAGCGATATCCCAGCCCTGCTTTACGGTACCTTCGGACTCATAATTCGCTTTAACTCTGTAAGAACTGTAATCGTTATGAACGTTTTTCAAAGCAGTGGCATTATATAATGCCGCCGAACCATAGCCCGGGCAGTGATGAGTGACCGGCAGATCGTTATCGACGGTTTTGATACCGTGAATGACCTGTATATCGGCGAATTCGGCCAACCCCTTAAGCTGATCGGCGGAGTCGTTACCGCCAAAATAAATGACAGCGTCAATACCGAGTTCTTTAATATTCTCGGCCATTTTTTTATACTGTGGTTCTTTAGGCTTAATTCTGGTCGTGCGCAAGCATGCTCCCGGCCCGTTGAAAGCAAAAGACATAGGGTCGATATGGGTCAAATCGACGATATTACCTTCGATATTGGCGTTGAGCAGCCCTTCGAGCCCGTTAATCATGCCGAAGACTTCCCAGCCGTTTTTCTGTGCCTGATCAACGGCTCCGGCTACTTCCCAGTCGATGACCGGTGTAGGGCCACCCGATTCTCCGAGTATTACGCGTTTTTTACCTGCCATAAATAATTTCTCCTAATTGTAATGAAAGTAAATTACAGAAAGATAGAATTTTAGTGGTTTGTCCTTTCGATCTTCAATCTCTACATATCACAGAAATGTATGTATGTGCTTCGGCCGGTTCCGGCTTAAAAAGCCGATACGGCTGATCTAAGCCCTGCTGTTTCAACTCTCAAAGTTAGATACTCAGTACCTATTTCCTTCATCAGGTGCTTTTTGCGTTGAATTACAAAATGATGGTTAAAAAGTCAAAGCGCCTGTGAGAATACTTCCCAGGAGAGATAGACTGTGGTTCACTGAGGACTTATACATTCTCGATTGAAGCAATAGTATAATAGAAAATTGTATTTTAAGCAAATGAAAGCTGCTAATGTGATTTAAGCTGTTTGGTTGATAAGTTGCTGAGCTGTTGATCAAAGACAACGACACGACGGCAAAGCAGCTTAGCAACTCAACAGCCCATCAGTTCATCAGCTTAGACCAAAGTTTTGGCCAAGCATTTTACCTGAAAAGCGGAGCGACATTTGACATTTGCCTCATATGCACCACTGAAAACTCGTGAAGTGCAGGTTTGAGTTGAGTAATGTGGGCTGATGATATCCTTCAGGTTCAAAAAAATCCCCCATTATCTTGTATTCAGCGGGTTACCTGTGGTTATCCGGGTAAAATGTTAAATGCACCTCTTCGTTACGATTATATTTGTGAGCACATATTGTGCAAGATGCTCATGTATTGCGCTAATTGCCGTTTGTGTGTTCAAGCTGATTGGGTGGATTTATTAAAAAGAAAAATCCAGGAAGGGGTAAGAAAGCATTGAGGGGACATTTTAGCTGGTATTGAACGTTCTTGCGGGTATGGCAGCAGATTTTTGGCACGAAAATTGTGTTCTGTAAGGCAACGCTAAAAGTTACTTTAATTTGGAGGCAGGAAATGGTACAGAAAGATGCAGAATATGTGATGAGGCAGGTGTCGGAAAATAATGTTAGGTTTATAAGACTCTGGTTTACTGACATCCTGGGGTCGCTGAAGAGTTTTGCTATTACAGACGAAGAGCTGGACAATGCTATGGAAGATGGTATGGGGTTTGACGGCTCTTCTATAGAGGGGTATGCACGGATCGAGGAAAGCGATATGATAGCCATGCCCGATCCCTCTACATTCTCGCTCCTGCCATGGCGTCCGACCGAAGACGGTGCGGTGGCGAAAATGTTTTGTGACGTCTTGCAGCCGGACGGTACACCTTATGACGGCGATCCGCGTTATGTGCTTAAACGCAACATCGAAAAGGCAAAAAACATGGGGTATGATTATTACGTTGGGCCTGAGTTGGAGTTTTTCTATTTTAAGGACTGCAAGGGCACGCAGCAGCTCGACAGCGGCGGGTATTTTGATCTTACTCCTCTGGACATCGCCAGCGACCTGCGGCGGGACACTATCCTGGCACTGAGAAAACTCGGAATACCCGTTGAATACAGCCATCATGAGGTCGCACCGAGTCAGCATGAAATCGACTTGCGCTATCGCGAGGGGCTGTGCATGGCGGATGCTTCTATGACATACCGGCTGACAGTTAAGGAGATTGCTCTCAAACACGGTGTTTATGCCACCTTCATGCCCAAGCCGCTCTTTGGCGAGAACGGAAGCGGGATGCATACGCACCAGTCATTATTTAAAGGCGATAAGAATGCCTTCTTTGATCCAGAAGACGAGTACAGCCTCTCAAAAGAAGCACGGGGATACATTGCCGGCTTGCTTGTACACGCACGAGAAATCAGCTCGGTTGTGGCTCAGTGGGTCAATTCCTATAAAAGGCTTGTTCCGGGGTATGAAGCGCCGGTTTACGTCTCATGGGCCAGAAGGAACAGGTCAGCGCTCATCCGGGTGCCGATGTATAAGCCGGGTAACGAGAAGGCTACACGTGTTGAATTCAGATGCCCCGATCCCGCTTGCAACCCTTATCTGGCGTTCGCTGTTATGCTTGCCGCCGGGCTGAAAGGGATCGAAGAGGGGTATGAGCTGCCTCCGGCCGTTGAAAAGGATATTTTTGAAATGAATTCTTCGCAACGGGCTGATCACAAAATCGATTCTCTTCCCGGCAACCTGGGCGAGGCTATTGACGTGACAGAAAAAAGCGATTTCGTGCGTGAAGCATTAGGTGATCACGTATTCGAAAAATTCCTTGAAAACAAGAAAATTGAGTGGGATGCCTACAGAACACATGTGAGTGAGTATGAACTTAAAAAGTACCTCCCGGTGTTGTAGGGGCTGACTGAATATTTCAGCAAGACTCGCTCAGAGTTCCGTTTTTCTACCGTCCTGATGCTTGAGGCAGATGGGAGAGTTCAACGACCATGAACGATTTTTTCCATACTGGTAGCGGTTACTGAAGTGCCAGGAAGACGACCGGGCCAGAAAAAATGCTCATGGAAGTGCTCCGTATACTGGGGTCTCAGTGGCGAATGAAGGGGGGAACGGTAATGATTGCCTCTCCTGACGCAGATACTTTATTTGTTGACGCTGCCTGCGGGTCTGCCGGTGATGTTACGGCCGGCCCGCAGGTGATTTACCTTTTCGGTGAAGGGGTAAGCTCGTGATGCAAACGAATAGGCAAAAAATCAGCAAATTTTGCCTTTTTTTGGTCAGTTCATGCATATTTTCCCGGCCCTGCACGGAGCTGAGACATATTTTCCACTTCGCCACGTAAGTCCTCAGTGAACCACGGAGCGCCAGGTTAAGTCTGGTGTATCTCTTTGATTGAAAAGTATCAAATATGGTAATTACCCGTTCACCATATAGCAGCGGTTCCTCATGGAAGGGTGACCCGACATGAGAAGCGAATCGGTGAGATGTAATACTCTTGCAAAGCAGGTAACACCTGTAGACTGCGAAAGCGTGAGCCCTAAATGTAAAAACTGAACTCGTTACGGCCTCGTTACACAAAATTAGGTGCGGTCAGTCAGCCGTGGATGCTGAAATCTGAAACCCACAGGGAAGAAACGGGCATAAGCACCTGTGGGGCATCTCGGGGTGATAGGGGAGAGCGCGCGCAGAAAGATGCACAAAGGAACCTGGGAGACCCGTTACGTCTTGGCTCGAAGCCAAAGAAGTGTTGGGAATAAATAACCAGCATGACTGACGCAGACGGGAGTCGGAGAGGCCCATAGTAGAAAAGAGACTCTGGAAACAGAGTGGAGCGAAGGGGCCTTATTGTAGATAAGCTGAGTGAGAAGGGTGGTGTGCCGCTTGGACGAAAGTCCGATTACGGAATCATCTGGCAATCTGTAATTAGGTTGTCGGTGAACTCATCATCTGGAGATAGAAGCTATACTGGAAGGCGAAGCTGGATGTCAGCGTGTGCTTTTCGGTGAAATCTGCAAGAGAGCTGTATGCGGGAAAACCGCATGTGCGGTTCGACGAGGGGGAGGGTTAAGCCCTCCCTACTCTACTGGCATCTCCACCGGCACAGGGTACGGTGGAGAAGAGTTAACGAGGTTCACTGAATATTTTCACGTTTGAATTGTCTACAGAGGATTAAATGAACAAAACTGAAAGAAGTCAAATGAAGAATGTGATACTTATCTGTGATTCAAT
>PUNP01000863.1 GCA_003551785.1 Candidatus Brocadiaceae bacterium
GGAGGTCTATTGGTGCATGCCTCATGGCGACTTTTGTCGCCGTAACATTTTACGCACTTTTCCACCGCATTTTCATCTTGCCCGGCTTCAGCGATTGGCTGCAGGCGAACCCTGAGGCTCTTATCTCTTCAACCGGTGTCGGACGGCATTTGGAAGCGGATTTGCTATCGAGAGCCAGAACCAGAGATGTTATTGGTGGCTTCCTTACCGGAAACCAGTTAGCGAGCTACCTGATGCTTTTTCTGTTTCCGCTTGCCGCATTATCTTACCACAGCCTTAAATCCGTTTACAAAACCGCCAAAAGCGGCTTTTCGCTGCACATAGTTATACATTCTTTGGTTCTGCTGACCGGATTTTTGTTCGGGGCTGTGGCTTTCCTCAATAGCGGGTCTAAAGGAGGCATATTGGCTGTGATAATTGTAATTTTTTCTCTCATAGTATTCTTCACCAGAGATTTCATTAGACGCCATAAGGTTGTGACAGTTACTGTTTTTTTCACGATAGGGGTGATTTTAATCATTATATTTACAGTTCGCGATACCGATATAGCGCGCAGGCTGAAAGCCTCTCTGGGCGTACGGCTGGGCTATTGGCATATAAGCACCAAAATGGCACGGCAAAACCCCGTTACAGGCGTAGGGCCTGGAGCATGGCAAGACCATTATACACGTCTCAAAAGCCCTTCTTATGAGGAAACGCGTCTGCCACACAGCTTTTACATCCACATTCTATCTGAAACGGGGACCGTCGGGTTGCTGTTGCTCCTCTGCGCACTTGCCGCCGCTTTTATCCCCCTATTCAGGAAGCTTTTAAGCTCTAGTACCGACTCAAGGGCACCGCCAGCTCAAGGCAATGGGCACGAGCCGCCGCCGTCTATCGGATTCTATATCACCGCCGGGTTTTTCCTTGCTTTCGATTATGCCATTGCGGGTAACCTAACGGGTCATCAATTATCTTCCCCTCCTCTGCTGCAAGCATTGCCCTGGTTGATTTATCTTCTGGTTTTCCTGGTCTGGTGCGTATGTTTTCATGTCTTTTATAGCAGTCTGAATCCAAACAGAAACGGTCATCTTGATCTGCTCCAATGGGGACTTTTTTGGGGATTATCAGCATTCTTCATCCATGTTATCGCCGAATTATCAATGACTATCCCGGCCGCCGGCGGTACCGTCTTTGCCATATTGGGTTTTTTGCTGCCCAATACACAGCGAATTGCGATACGGAATCGGGTTGTATTGCCGTTAATCACTATTATCACCGTTTTAACAGTCTTCTTTTGCGCGCTGCTCCTCATCCCCGGCAGCCTTGATTACCACATAGCTCAAACCGAAACATTAGCTAAAAGGGCCGATTTAGCAGATGCGGACAGTAGGGAAAGTGAGATAGATGGCTATAAAAATTTAATTGATCACTTGCGAAGTTTGGCGGGAGAGGAACCTTTGTTTATTGAAGCGCCGGCATACCCGGCTTTCGGGTTGTCAATCGGGAGGTGGGACGAACGTGTTTGGGCCGAAATGGCCTCCGCAAAACTCCGATTTGCCCAGATGCTGCTGACGCACAATGTATCTGACAGACAGTTATCAACGTCGCTGCTGGTCGAAGCTCTCCAGGCTGCTCGCCAAGCTATTGATTTAAATGTAATCAAAGCGAATAATTACCGTCTTGCAGGAGAAATTTTACTTACGGCCGAACAAGCTGAAGAGTCCGTCCAATATTTCAGGACGGCTGCCAAACTCCACCCTACCTTACCACTCAGCTGGTTTGAATACGGGATGGCAATCGAGAGAGTCGAGGGAATAACCGAAAATGCACTAAAGGCTTATGAGACAGCTTATCGCCTGGACAATCCCGATATTCAATACCATTCGAGAAATCTTTTGTCGGCCGAAAAAAGAGACTATTTACGACAGAAAATGAATAATGAATGAGCATGTTAATAATATCGACGCCTCAGATTCGGGGAAAAGAGCAATTTTCAAGCTCCACATTGACCCCATTCAACAGGTAGCTTGTCTTTATCCGGCTCGGGAAACGTGAACTTTTATGGAACTTTTTTTGTCCTCAGATGTCTAATTAAGCAGAGGCCGGCAGTTTTATAAAAAACCGACGTGAATATTATTCCGGTTTTTTTGCCCGGGCAAAAAACACGACAACATTAACCTTTGGGAATCCCAATATGCAGGATAATATTCTCGAGCGGGCTAATGATGGTGATTTAAGGGCCATGAATGACCTCATATGCGAAAATCAGGACATGATTTATAATACAATCTATTATATGGTGGGAAATCATGTGGAAGCGGAGGATTTAACGCAAACCGTTTTCCTCAAAGCTTTGAAAAATTTGAGGTCGTTCAGACACCAATCCCAATTCAGCACCTGGCTTTATGCTATTGCCATTAATACCGTAAAAAATTTCCGGCGGAGTAGTGCGAAAAGACAACACTTGAGTATCCATAATTCGGGAGATTGCTGCGAGGAAGACAGGCCCGTCGAGTTTGAATCCGCGACTCCGCAGCCCTGGGAATCGCTGATCGCCTTCGAAAATCAATCGATGCTGAAAGAGGCCATCTCAACGTTAAAACCCGATCACAAAGAAATTATCGTTTTGCGGGATATTCAGGAACTATCTTATAAC
>PUNP01000552.1 GCA_003551785.1 Candidatus Brocadiaceae bacterium
AAAGGTGTATCGCGTGTCTCTGGGTTCAACTTTGTCCCGAACCTTGTCCCGAACCATATTCCATTTCTGATAAAAACATAAAAAACAAACGGATTTTAGTTCGGGACAAGGTTCGGGACAAAGTTAACCAGGCCATCCCATGGGATGCATGTGTTCTTGTTAGTCTATACTTAACATTTTCGCTTGTTCTGAACAATTAATCGCTCTTCATGTCATATTACACAGCACTGCCAGGAACGCCGATTTATTTCGCAAGCGTAAAGTCCTGTTGTCAGCAATCAGGCAATAGAGCTTAGAAGCAATCCTGCCTGCTCACAGTTTTGTCGCTAAGTATTTCCTCGATTCCGAGAATTTTTTCTCCGACTCTCAATCCCTGCCTTTCCCGAATTCAAATTATCAATGATAACACGTTGAGCTCATACGTTTCAAAAAGGCAGTTCGTCGTCAAGATGGCTGACCCTTCCGGAATCGCATGTATCTTCTGGTGGGCAAACCTCCTGCCTTTCTGCGTCTCTTTCCTGTTCCCACTGGTGCAGCTCCTCGTACATCTCGTTTTGGAGAAGCCAAATCGGATCCGCATTGTTTCGGATGAACTCATCCACCTCGATTCCATCGACAGTTGGCGGACGTTTGACCCGTTTCTGCTTTCCGTTGATGAAGATTGTCATATATTCCCGGCGGCGACGTTTCTTCTCCGCTTTCTCTGCAGGTGTCAGTTTTCGTTTTTGCTTTCCCATCAGATTATCTCGTTGATTCCTAAAGTGCCCATCAGTTACCCGAAGAATGAGGGTCCGCCTGCATGGGGCTGGTGGTGGTCGGGTTAATTTTCCATGTCTTTCCACAGTCGAGACGCTGGCCTCATTCATTTTTTACAGAAGGCCGCGAAGATCGCCAAGAATTAAAGTCGAATCCACACCCATAGAAAGTGTTTAGAGAATGAAAAACTGCGCCGCAGGCGCTTTGGCCACTGCAGCGACTCGTGAATTATTCGGATTCAGCCAGTCCAGCCTGAAAAAAGTCATCAAGGCTGTGTTGCGCTGTGCTTTTCTCTCTGTGAAATCTTTACCGTCAGGTATTCTCCAAAGCATAGGCTCAAAAAATAATACCAGCAAACATTTAACTTACGCAGAGCCCCGGGATTTACTTTTGCGGCTATTATATTGATCACTCGGCAAGGGAAGGGGCATGTCATGAAAATCGGTGTTAGCGACAAGCGACCGGAGTGCATAGTGAACACCCACAGATGACTGCCCTTTAAAAAATTCGGAATGTTTTTTCAGGTCTTCTTTCGTTGTATTGGTATGAGCTTGATAAACGGTCTCAATCTTCACGAGGCATTCGGCCAGTTGCCGCCTCTCTTTCGGAGCATCTGGCAAGCCGGTAAATACATTGGCGTTTCCAGTTGTGATAATTTTTACCGTTTTTTCAGAACTTTCTTCTTTCCCACTTGTCAAGTTGATATCCAAGTTCATTTTCAGATTCAAAAAAAGCTTTTCTCCTTTGCGCGGAGACAGTCCGGTCTTTTCAAACGAACTTTCGACAGTTGCCATCCGCTTCGGTGTGAGGTTTTTTAGAATACTTGTTAATTGTTTTGAGCCTGCCATTGTGAAGATTCCTCAAAAGTCATTTTGGACTCAGTTTGTATATTGAAAACATGTTCATGCACGTGGCGATGGATCACCTCATCAGCTTCTCTAGTTGCCTGCAATAGAGCGCGCCGAGTGAATTCGTTCAGGGTAACACCTTCCAAAGTTGCGACAATAGCCGCTTTTTTGTGAATTTCGGAGCCGACTCTGACATTGAACGTCCCACTGAACTCCTTCTCCGGTTCTTTGCCTACTTGTCGACAAGTTTCCAAATAGTCATTCACTGCGAGTTCGAACTCATACCGAAGCTGTTCCAAATTTTCGGCCTCATAGGTAACTAAATCTTTGATGAACTGAATAGAACCGTACAGGACATTGTCCTCTAAGGAAACTTCCACCGAACCACGGTAACCCTTATATTGCATCATTTCCTGTCTCATTCTATAATCCCAATTTCTTTAAGATTTTCGACGACTTCATTAACTTGGTACAACTTCAAAACGTTTCCCGGATGGGGTTCGTGAATGATTATCAACTTTTCGAATTCGGTATGATAAAACTTGCGTCGGGATCCTTTACCCTTAATTTGTTTAAAACCCAAACTATTGAAACCCAAACTATTGAGAAGTTTGACCAGCTCATTCCACTTGAAATCCCGTGGACTTGGTTTAGTTGCCAGCTTCGCAAGCAATTTTTGTTGTTGAGTCATTACTGTACCATACTAACTTTGACATTGCAACTAGTCCTTAGTTGCAATGTTTTAAAATAAGTGCAACGTAAGTGCGGCGGACCTACTTTTTGCTTTCATTTTATAATCATGTTCCCAAATATATACAAATATTCTTGTTCCCAATAAGGTAACATGGAATGTAACCGTTCACGGGGTAGCGTAGCGTAACAGTATTGAAAAGCAAGTTTTGCTGAACAGGCGTAATGCGTCAGTGAAAGGTGGTAAATTCGTGTCGGTTGACGAGAACGGCGACGAGAACGGAGGACGATTCGAGCGACTCGTTGCCCGTTCTCGTCGCCGTTCTCGTTTTCCGACTGGTTG
>PUNP01000225.1 GCA_003551785.1 Candidatus Brocadiaceae bacterium
CATTTTGCCATCGCTCTCCACGCGGAAGTTTCCTGCCGCATGTAGGCTGTCCGTGCCGATCCAATCGTTAACGGTTAGAAAGTCAGCATTTATCGTCGGACTATTCAACGTACCATTAACCTCTATAAAATCAGATTCAACTTTAGGCGCCTTTACTTTTTTGTCATCCAGCGTCCTTACATATTCACTGTCTTCTGGGTCTGTCTCCCAAAAAAAATTGAAGGGGAACTGATCCAACAACCAACTAATTGCATTGTTAATCTTTGATGCAACACTTGCACCACCTTGGCCGTCTTCTATATCACTCCATGTAGGCTTTAACATATCGTTAATTTTTAAGGTTCTGAAAAATAAAATGGTTTATCCTTCCAAACGCCACTCATATTCCAAGTTCCGTCAGCCATAATCCAGGGAGACGTCGGCGGCTGGGGCGGATAGTATTCGTCGATCTCAACCAGGTCCATGGTCACATCTTTTCTTCTTACCCCCAAGTTTACAGAAAGAACAGCGTATTGTTTTTTTGTCACAATATCACTTATCCGTGTAAGCGCACTAATCCGTTGGCCCTGTGTTAAAAAGCCCGACACATTTAGCCTTAACCTGTTATGCTTATGGAATCTTTTTACTCTTTGAATTATCCACTCTCTCATTCTGGCCACTTCATTTGTTTCCCTGTACCTTAGACGACCAATATCTAAGCCGCCATGGTACCGGTAAAGTCTGGCATTTTCATAATTAATCTCATATTCCTGATCAGAAATATTATTTTCATTTACCACTTCACTATAAGAAATGTTAATTGAAGGATCCGTGTGTTGTCGCATATACACTTGGGCACTTCTAACATGTAAACGATGGTTTCCAGCAGGTGGAACGTCGAGGGCAGACCAGCCAAACAAACGAAGTGGCAAGCTGTTGCCTTCTGTGTTTGTCCAACATAAGGGCATCAGAATTGAAACTGTTTGCCATTCAGCACCCTGTACAATGTGTGACAAGGTTTCTTTTTGCGCTTCATCTTGATCATACCCAAGTGAAAGGTGAACGTAATAACGGAAGTCATCATCAAAAATGTGAGTGCTCGAAAGGCGGATCTCTAGTTTGACCTCAAACATCATGTTTTGACCAGGACCACGAGCAATTTCAGCATAATAAAAACGTGGGCTGTTTGAGTCATAAATGGGAAGCGATATATAATCAGCCAACAGCGAGACATCTATGCCTGGTTGTTGGTCAAAGTGCCATCCAGTTGGCAGCTGCCTTTCAGTTCCACTATATGTATAAATAGCTTTAATTTCAAAATCGTGATTATAAACAAGGTTTTCTATGTAATCTTGTTTGTGTAGAACAGTCACCTCACGAGTTGGCACCTCACTTCTAATCGTTCCTGTTGGTCCAAATATTGCAGTCGTCAAAACCTCAAAAGGAGGTGTGAAGCTGTCACTATTTACGTGTGTTCCTTGATATGTATACTCATCATAATAATCAGCAGAAGGGTAATCAATCATGCGAACCATGTATATGCCGTCTTCCTGAAGCAACTGCATGAGGTTTTGTTTCATGACCTTCTGAAGAACGTCGTACATGCTTTTGCCATAAAAATCAAAAACAGGCATTTTGGCCGACCCCAAATAGTTATAATCATCACCACTGAGTGCACGAAAAGGAGTGACGTCTTTCCAGTTTTGTTGATTGCCAGCTTGGTATAACAAATAGGAAACAATGTCCTTTAGAATAAACAATCCTGGTGTTGGCTCCTTTTTACCGAGTGTAAAAAGCTGGTTTTTCAGCATTCCTAACCCGTCTGTAGCCACAATCCTGATTTGAGGACGTACACGAAAGTCAATTTGAAACATTGCGGGCCGGTGAAACCCTACAAAAAGATCATCTTCCCCGTCTGTAACAGATACCTTATAATCTTTTTCTTCCGCTTCCTGGAGCTCAATCATATCAAGAGCATTATCTCCAAGCACAGATATTTCACATCTGTACCCCGAAACTTCCCGAAAAAAATTATTATCGGAATAGGAGAAATTCACATTGATATTGTTTTCCGTACCACCTATTTTATCTATTACATCCCCTGTGTAACCTCTTTTATATATGTATGCATAAAAATTATTTCCATGACGACACTTACCCCCTATCCTATATTTTAAACCATAGGAAGGAAGTGATGATGGTATGTAAAAAGGATTACTCATCATTCTACCATTTCTCGTTTTCTACCGCTTCTGTCATTTGACATGTAAACGTCTTCACCATATATCCAACCCTCTACATCAACCGTCCCGGAATTACCGTCGTTATGAGTGTCTGCCTGTGCCTGCGGCACAACTCTCTCGCCGCTGGAAAGCATGGCAGGGAATGTGTCATTTGGGTAACCCGGCGGAATAATGCCTCCATGCATCATACCAGTAACGCCCTCAATGGTAGGCGTTATGTTTGAAAAAATTTTTAATTCATCAGTACCTATTAGCGGAACCTTATGCAGGACCTGGTGAATCTCCTGTTGTAGTGATTCAGGTACATCGATATCTGCTCTGTGCAAAACTTGGACAATATCATGACGACTGAGAATGTTGGTAGGATTAAGATCTAGTTTGTCGCCTTTCACCTTTTTAATTATGTTCGTAGTTA
>PUNP01000831.1 GCA_003551785.1 Candidatus Brocadiaceae bacterium
GACGGCATACGAGATCCCTGTCGAATCCGTAATAGATGCAAAAAAGGCGATGGAACTTGAGCGAAGAAACGATCTTTTTGCTGCCAATGGGGATTATTTTGATGAGCAAATGGGCGGTTTAGGAGAAAAGCTTTCGGAAATTGCCTCGGCAATTAAAGAGACCTGTTCATAATCGATTGCTTTTCTCGTTAGAATTGCTTGCTTTTGTATGAAGTTCCCATATAAAATAATTCCTGTTTCAGCCGATTATTAAATTAAGAAGACGTTATTAGATTTTGAGCATTGCAGGAAGGGATATTTTTAGAGGAGGCTCAGATGGGAAGAGAAAGGCTGGATAAATCTGAAAGGTCGGCATTTGTGGAAGGGTTAGTTGCACGTTTTGGTCACGAACAGCAATATATCAGGGCAAAAATGCGTGACTGTAATGATGTGCCTCGATTCCTCGCAAATCTGGAAAACGCCCACAAGCAGACATCAAAAAGTAAACTGAATTTCGGTCCGGGAGCATCACGGTCGGAAAAGTAAAATTCGTAACTGGAGGTTATTGAGTGAGTTCCCACCGACTAGCAGTTGCTTCGCAATCCCCTATATTTATTAACACCTCCCCCCCATTTTCCAACTTTGACTTCGTAGACAACCTATTCGGTGATAGACCAGCCATTCGACGTATTCTTTCCCAAGCGCGAAGCTATGGCTGCCAAACGATGATCATAGAAGATATTCCGGCAAAGGGTATACTTGCAGAAGATAATGCGGAAATATCTGACTTGTTTTCCGCTTTCCGGCCAGGTGGCCTGAAGCGTTTGAGTTTCTGGAAAGCATCTCTTTCTTCCTCAGAAAATGTTTCTGAAGCTAATCCCGATTCGCTCCTTGGATATGCCATTCTCAAGCAGGATTTTAGCAATTGGTATGTATTTGAGTCAGTAATAATCAAATACCCTCATAAACATAATTGTGTTCATGGAGCTAATGAGTTCAGGGTTCGGATCGCTGATTCAATTTTTTCTGTAAGGGGAGTGCTTTACTGTCAGCAGAATGGATTCAATAAATCCTGTGCTCAGGTCGCATTGAGATCTTTACTTGCCACACGTGATCCGTTCCAGGACATCTCTTACAGACAGATTAATTGTTGGGCCGGCGTTAAAGAACCTGGAAGGGGATTGTCAGTACCACAGATGCAAAAAGTACTCAAAAACTATGGTATTGGTTTTTATAACGTTGATTACCAGCAGGCAGGGCTTACCACTGAAGAACGAGAGAAACTTCCCTCCTTATCAGAAACTTGTTTATGCTGGAATCGAGTCTGGTGGCGGCGCACTTCTGGGTTTTCGGCTTAGCGGAGAAAATATGACTGAGGAGGAGCGTCATATAATCCCATTATTCGGTCATACCTTCAACCAGGACGCATGGGTTCCACGTGCGGAATCTGCATATTTTCACGTTGGGGAAGATACACGATACCTCCCAAGTGAATCATGGGTGAGCAGCTTCATTGGACATGATGATAACTTTGCATCAAATTTCTGTGTTCCACGCCTTTACATTAATCCTGATCAGGTTGATTATGTAGCGGAATTGTTTTTGGATAACTGTAATTATAGTGGTGCGGTAGCAGAGATTATAGCGGTAGATTACTTGTATTCTATATTACCGGAGTTATCGCGGAGCCCACTTTCCTGGTTAAATCGTTTGATTACGTACGTAGATGGTCAAGAAGTCGTACTACGTGCGGTGACGGTAACGGCAGATGAATATATAAAACACTGGAAGTCGATAACGGATTGGGAAGGGAATAAAGAGGATGAGAACCTCTGCGATACAATGAAGGCGGATTTGCCGGAACAGTTATGGATGGTAGAGATTTCTGTACCTGAATTATTTCCAGCGAATTTGCATAAAGTCGGTGAAATTGTTCTTGATGCTACCCGTCCACACGGTACGGAACGAGATTTCTCTCTTTTTGTTTGGGCTCGAGTACCTGGAAGCGTTCTTTCACTGCAAGATATTTCTTCAGACGGCATACCGAATTTTGCGCATATCCGTAGCGAGCTTGTATCACATACTCCGCTTTTTTGACACGATAACAATATTATAATTTGGCGGAATGTTCACCAATTATGATCCAAGCGTTATGAAAGAGTTGAACTATTAAAGTTCTTGAAAATCGGGAGGTAATATATGTCGGATGGAGCAAATATAGTCATGATTCTTTGCGAAGGTTTGACAAATGAAGAAGAAAAAAGAATTAGAGTATTTGAAAATGAGCTTTGTGGTCTTTTGATTGACGCTGGCATAACATCGCGAATTTTATGCTCTGGTCGAACTGAAGACGGTCAACGCAAGGTGAAATTTACCGTACGTAATCCAGATGGTGACATAGAGTTAGTGGGAAATGAACTGAAGATACTCTCTGCTGAAAACATATTTGATCTTCTTTGCAACAGCTGGTCAAGTAAAGGTTTATAAAAAAAACAATGACCACAAAAAAAGGCCGGCAGGAGCGTTTCACTCCCACCGGCCCTGGTTAGTGCTCACTTGAGACAGCCGTTCTCTGCAAAGCTGTAATAGACGTGGCCGACCTGGAGCGTAGCCGGTGCGATGATCAGGTGGTCCAGCAGCTTGATGCCTAGCAGCTC
>PUNP01000271.1 GCA_003551785.1 Candidatus Brocadiaceae bacterium
GTGGGCGATGGCGACGAGAGGCATCCGGTTCTTGACAGCCGGAGCGTGAACACGGTGGTTGACGTTCGCCGCGGCGATACGGTGATGCTGGGCGGCATCGAGCGCAGCGTGGAGCGTGAGAACGTATCGGAGATTCCGTATTTCAGCAGCATTCCGGTGATTGGCCGCATAGGCCGTTGGCGCGAGAGCGAGGTTTTGAATGTAGAGGTTGTGGTGATGGTAACTGTGAGGCAGTAGAAAATAGATATTCCGGGCAAACGTGCCGCTATAGTCCCCGGCCGTGTTTTTTCTCAAGTCTCCCCTTGGGCGCGGTCGGGGATTTTTTCGGTTGCTTTTTTTGGAGGTCTTTTTAGAAAAAGGATTATTACTGAAAGAAATGCGGTGTTCGTTACGTAATAATATATAGAAGGCTTTAAGCGTTATCTGAAAAAAACAGCGATAGCTTAACATTTTATCAGGTAGCCTGACATGATGCGAGCACGGAAAACAGCATTTCTTTTAATTACGCTTCTGATCGCAGCAGTCTGTTTCTCCTGCCGCTCCGCTGATTTAAACGGTGGGCCCGAGGCTCTCCGTGCCGGTGAGTTTCGGATAAATTTTTCTAACCACCGGGCGACAAACGAAAGCAAAAGGTCCGATCCGGAAATTATCGATCCCAATGAGTGGCTGCAGAAATTTCCGGAAAAAATACCGGAAGCAAAAAGTGTGGAAAAACACGAAGTCCCTGATTCCCGATACGTCCTCGTTCATATCAGGCAAACCCATTCAATCAGCGATGAACTTATAAAACACGGTTTGCGAAGGAGTAATTATCGCGCAACCCAGTCGGCGATAAGGAAGTCACGGGAGCAAATAAACAAATTAGTCGCCGAAAGCCAGCGTAATATTTACCGTATCGCATACTACCTGAATAATCATCTCGGCGTCGAAGAGTTTTATCCCGAAGGACTCACACAGGAGGAAAGGGGAAAAATAATAAAAAGGTATTATGCTTATCGCCAAGAATTGGAAAATTATGAGGCTCGAATCCGAATGCAGAGGCGGCGTTATGTCGCCGTTTCATACCGCAGATTCGGTAACAGCGCAGAAGCCGAAGCTTACAGGGAAGCCGGTAATGTTATATGGCGAAGGAGAGAAAAAGTCGCTGCTTATGATTTTGTGCCTGGGGCGTTGCTAAAACTGGCTTATGAAGGGTATATTACACTTCTGGCTGCGGAAAACAAGAAGGTGCATTCAAGAGCCTTAGATATATTGATGGAAGAATACCCGGGCTGTTTTAATGAGGCCCAGAAAGCCAGACGAATGAATCTTTTGAGGATTATTGCGGGCGATGAACGGTCTTACGCCGTTACGAGCTGGGGCGCCAATCACGACTTCCGGGACGTGATAGAAGAGTGGAACGAAGCAAATCCGGAAGAAAAGTTTTCCTATATCCGGATAACTCCGAACTCCTACAATAGAACCCGAAAACGGACATATTGTTCATTATAACAGATATAATTTTCCAAACACGACATTTTTTCCACAAAGCAATGCGCACTCGTTACGTATGAACAATAAAAAAGACGATCTAATAATTTTAAAAAAATTATTCATTTGACATATATGTCATTATCTCATAAAAGATTAAGGAAAGTGAGTTGTTGAGCATGTTTTCAGATTTTTTTAACAGGTCAATAACGACAAGTAATTTTGAATGATACGGTTAGATTGAATGGTAAGTCCTCAGTGAGCCCCGTTGATTGGTGGTTCCTACCGCCGGGCTTGTCCCGGTGGAGGAGTATTTATGCACTACAATAACTTTGAGAACCCCCGGCCTCGCCCGCCGCGTTTCTGCCCAGGGGGGCGGGATAAGCCATTAAAAGATAAGTTTTTTATCTTGCATAAAAGCTCACGAATATAACTTTATTTCCCCCCTGGACATTTCTAAACAATAATGAATCAATCATGAGAGGATCCGATGAAAAAAATTATTTCTGCTGCTTTAACACCGTTTACTTCCAATAATGAATTCGATGCTCAATCTGCCGAAAGGATGTATGATTTCAACATAGATCATCAATTAGATGGTTTTTTTCTTTTCGGCACGATGGGCGAGTGGGCCTTAACGACGGCTGAGGAGAAAGATATCATTGCAAAACATGCTTGTGAATATGTTGGTGACAGGGCCGAAGTTTTGCTTGGAATTCAGGATATAGGTCTTTATCAGATGCTGTCAAACATGGAGAGGTGGGGAAATCTGCCCCATGATGCCTGGGTATTTCTTTTCCCCGGCAAATGGGCCGCGCCGGCCTGCGCCGTGGAATATGCCCATAAGATTGCTGATGCCGCTGATCGTCCTGTATTCCTCTATTACAACCCCAAATTTAACGATGTTGTCGTTTCTCATTCGGAATTTAAAGATATCTTTGCCCATGATAATATTGTTGGTGTGAAAAACTCTGCAAGTGATATGAAGATCAGGAAAGAGCTTTTGATATTGAAGCAAAAAACAGACTTTCAACTTTTCGAAGGTCAGGAATGGGCGATCGATGAATCATTGATGCTCGGCTGCGACGGGGCTGTTGTTGGTTTTGGGTCCTGTGGTGCCAAGGCATTTAAGCTTATTGCCTCTCTGGTGGAAAGCGGTCAATTCA
>PUNP01000172.1 GCA_003551785.1 Candidatus Brocadiaceae bacterium
TTCTGAAAGAGGCTCTAAGGGGGTTTTCGCGATTCGACCTTGAGAGGTCGAACATGGGAAAAGTCCCGAGAAAAAACGCAGAAAAGGCATACGGAGCTAAACGAGCGGCATAAACTTGCAAACTACAACCTAGGCTCAAAATTATCATCATTAAGAATATTCATACCTCAAACCGCCATTCAGTTAAATTTTCCCCGATTTCTGCCATTCTCTCGGGCAGTTCCGGCCCAAATGCTCCAAATAATATGTCGCGTGACTTCTCACCTTTTATGCGGATAGTGATCAAAAAATGTTCTTCCGGCAGACATTCAGCCACGTGATCGGCCCACTCAATAACACAGACCCCGCCTTTGTTAAAAAACTCTTCACACCCAATTTCCGCCATCTCATCGGCATGCTCAAGACGGTAGGCATCGAAATGGTACATTTTTAACCGGCCCCCTTTATATTCCTTGAGCAGCACGTATGTGGGGCTTGTCACCGTAAAGGGCTTATCAATCCCCAGTCCTTTAGCCAGTCCTTTGACAAAGTGGGTTTTGCCGGCTCCGAGCGTGCCCTGGAGACAAATAACATCGTTCGGCTCACACCTTTCACCGATTTTTTCTGCTATATCGACGGTATCTTGCGGAGACTCCGACCTCAACTGCAAAGGTCCACTTACTTGTTTTTTAGGTGGTGCCATCCCAAATCTCTTAATTTAGTTTGAGTTCCATCCGGCCATAAAATTGATTTATTTTCACGGTCCTTCACTATACTGCCAATTATACTAACTTTAACCCCGTCTATTCCACTGCAAGCTAAATTGTTAGCTTGATTTTCAGGAAGACAAAACAATAATTCGTAATCTTCGCCGTCCCCCAACGCATTAATTATCACCTGATTTTCCCATCCATTCGTGTTTTGTGCTAAAGCTAAAGCATCCTTGTGGATGGGGATATTTGCGGCTGAAAGCCGGACCCCTACGCCACTTTCAGTCACAATATGCAGCAGGTCGGTGCTGAGTCCGTCACTGATATCAATCATAGCGTGCAAATCATAATTTTCAGCCAGTTTAAGAGCTTCATTTACTCGCGGTTGCGGATCGAGGTGTCTGCCTTTAATAGAACCGCCCAACTCCCCCGTAACACAGACGGCATCGCCTGGCCGTGCCCCGTCTCGACGAACAAGTCCTCCCGAACCAGCGCAGCCTAAGACGGTTACGCTAACGGTTAATTCACTTGAACCCGATCCGGTATCACCGCCAACCAGGGGAACGGACATTTCGAGCGCATTGTCGTAGATGCTCTTATACAACCTCCGCTGAAAATCATCGGATTTATCCGCAGGAAAACTCACAGCACTGAGACAGCAGAGCGGCCTTGCAGCCATAGCGGCTAAATCACTGACTGCCCTGCCTACGGCTTTCCGGGCGATAAGTTCCGGCGCAACGTCGGGAGTAAAATGTGTACCCTCGATGACCATATCGGTGGAAACTGCAACATTGCTATCTCCCACATTTAAACTTGCGCAATCATCCCCCGGTCCTATAGTGACGTATTCAGGAATATCACAACTGTGCCAAAGTTCTCTGATGTAATTAATTAAGTCCAGTTCATCCATTCTTTTTTACGTCAATGTTGATGTTATCTTGACAACTCAAATCAATAATGTTATCCTTTATGCAATCTATATGATGCGCCCTTAGCTCAGCGAATAGAGCGCTGGCCTCCGGAGCCAGAGGTCGCAGGTTTGAATCCTGCAGGGCGTACCACCCTTTTCCCACTCCCCACCTCCTGCTATCGCCTTGATAATTAACCATTTAAAGTGCTTTTTGACTTGTAGGCGACGTCTCCTTATAATGCATTGATAGCAAAAAGTTTTTTTTTGGTTAATTTTGAAATATTACTCACTATTCTGTGGGAACCGCCTATCCAGTGTTGAATGTAACAGCAGGATAAAGCTCGGTATATATCCAAACAAAGACGCCACTTAATAGTATATCACATACTTCCCGTGACGTCGAATGAAAGTATCCGTAAGGGGAATGGCTTGGTGATGAAGAAGATATACCTGCTGGAGCGGTTTGCCCAAGAAAGTCTGGATTACTGGAAATCAAACCTTATAGACTTTAATCATTCTATTTAAACTGAAGAAAAAACACAGCTGCCTGATTGATAGTATAGAAACGGAATAATTCAGGCGAGAGGTACATTCTTATGAATTGATACCCGCTTTTTTTAGTTATGTAATGGTGTGAAAATATTCATGTTATGAAACCCGCCTTTTTGTACTGTCCAGACACTTGCCGTCGGTCTCCATATCAATCGCACGGGCAAAGTCAGACATCTTAACCTTTCCACCTTTCCCCGTGCCCCGGCGATACGGGCTGCGTTCAGCACGGCTTTTTTGATCTCGCCGCCGGTCACTTCCAGCTCCAGTGTTTTGTCCTCGGACAACAACCAGGTATACGCCTTATAGCGCCCCCTGAATCACTGCCTACGTCCAAAATCTCCGGTACTCACCTCCAGCAAAGGCAGACACCATCAGGTCGCTGAATAAGAATCGCACCCTCTCATCCTCCAGCGGATAAGAGTTTGTGATACAGTGCTTTACGATTTAATGTAAGGCATCCGCTCCTACGATTTCTTTGGGCAGAA
>PUNP01000400.1 GCA_003551785.1 Candidatus Brocadiaceae bacterium
GCTCTAACCCCCATATGTCTCCATATTTAAAACCGGACGCGTCTAAAACGGCCTCCACTTCATCCTCCAAAACAATGCCAAAAGCGTTTCTGAAACTTTTGGGCAACAAGGGGCAAAACTTATCCCAACGGATTTTAAACCTCTGATAGCGAAGCAACTGATAAAGGCAAAGCTGAATCCTTTCTTCATAAGCTCCTCTTCTTACATCAAGAGCCAAATCAGCGTGTGGAATATCTTTCCTGACTCTTCGCACTATCTCTCTGAGCATGAGTTCAGCGCCCTTATTGGCGAAACCGACATTCTTAATTTCGATCATCATTCTTTTATCTTCACCTTTCTGATAATTTTGCGCCCCGCCCTCGCCGGTTTTAACAGCAATTCCCGGGCTTTCCGATATGCCAGACTTCTGCGCACATTAGACAATAATTCAGTTCTTGACTTTCTGCCGTTCAGTTTCAAAGCGTCATCCAACAACTGCCGGTGTTTTTCGGCCGGCTTTCGCGGCATTCCGGCTTGTTTCGCTACCGTTTCAAAAAAGCTCGGCAAGGCCAGGCCTTTTCCTGCCCAGATACCGCAATATGCACGCCAGTCTTCGCGCTTTTTGGTAATTCCCTGCCCGGACGTGAAATCATCATATTCAATAGGTCGCAAGGAAATGCTGCCTTTGTCCAGGCTGTGCCTTACAGCCTCCAGCCCGGTCTCTGTGCGCGCCGCAACGGCGGACTCGCCGTTAGGGCTCCCTGCGCCCTCAATGCCCCAAGGGTCGCCGACTGTCACGTCCCCCAGAACATTCATCTTATCAAAACATATCCGGCATCGTGCGGGCGTGAAAAAGTCTTTGATTGCCATGCGCTCTGATTTCGGGATGATCGAAACATTCCCGGCCTCGTCACTGACGGAAACATCGCCCGGATAGCCCGTCCGTGTTTTGTCTTTGAATGTTAAATGCGAAGCTAAACCCTGCATTGAGGTCTTCTTCAAAAAATAATCCATCGCCACTAAAGATAAAGTCCTGTCACATACCAGCCCAATCTTCACCTTTACTAACGTATCAACTTCCATGACTTCCTGAAGCATGGCAAGTCCGTGGAAGTGGCACGCAAGCCCCACCATAGCTATGCGGATATTCGTTTGCTTTGCCTCTTTTAAAAGACTCAGCATGGGCACGGGGCAGTATTTGGACTTCTGCGCTTCCAGAACCTCCTCTCGGGTCCGGGCCAGAAACGGAACCGGACGCGGCGGATTTCCGGCCACCATCTTCACCACGGCACATGCATCCACCTCGCCGGCCTCAAGCAGGTCGATAAGAATCTGTGAGACTACACCGCCGCTCTGCGCTTTAGAATAGATTTCATCATCGGTCGATCTACCCACCCATGCGCCGAGGCATTCGCCGGTAAACGGATCCTCCGGAAGCGCTTTTTGCAGGGCAGGGCCCTCTGCCGCCCCCGCACATACCTTGTAACAAAGCCCGCAACCGGTGCATCTTTCCTCGTCGATCCTCGGATACAGATGACCGCCGGTTGTCTCTCGGAACTCAATGGCGTCCGCAGGGCATACGGCATAGCAAGCACCGCAGGTGTGGCAGAGATAATCGGCCACTGTGTTGGCTATTCTTTTCTTCACCATCTTGATGGTTGATTACTCGGGCGAAACCTATGCCATATCTCAATCAGATGCATGTATGGGCCCACCTTACAAAGACCAAGCAGCCAGATACCAAGAAAAGTTGTCAGCACACAACTTATCGCTTGAATTATAAAAGCATGTAGGGCATAATCGCTAAACAATTTTCCTGGAATTACTCCAATCCCCGTGAATGCTGTCAGGATAAGGCCGGGTAATGCCGCATTAAAAAGCTCGGCATATTTAAGTTCAGATATCTTCAAGGCTTTTAAGAAGAGCGGTGAAAGAGCCACCACACCCATAACCGTGGCGATTGCCGTGCCGACGGCTCCGTAATAAATTGTTAATGGATATACCAGAGAAAGAGTTACGGCGGCGCGTATAAAACTTTTCCAGAATTGAATGTGCGGATGCCCGGTTGCCATAAAAAGTGGGCCGCTGATCCCTATCATCGATCTTAAAAAACCACCTGCCGCCAGTATCTGGAGCGGAACGGTTGCTTCAGCCCAATGTTCTCCTAAAATCCCCTTTATCAATTCCGGCGCTGCGAGAATTGTGAAAATCACTACCGGGCCTGCAACATAAAACGAACTCTTGAACATCATAAGAAATCCCCGCCCAAGGCGTCTTTTATCTTGTTGCACTTGAGCATAAGCCGGCATCATTACTTTGCTTGTCATGTGTAAAAATTCGGTCGTAAAAACTCCTCCAATCCTGTCAGCTATATTGTATATTCCAAGCGCGCCAGGCCCCAACAATTTACCAACAAAAATTTTATCCGCCTGCATGGCCAGATAGGAAACAATAGAACCACCCAACAGCCACTTCCCATACCCGAACAGCTGCCTGGCCTGTCCCGCGTCCCACCGCAAACGCGGGCGGTGCGGATGGAATACGTAACTGAGCACCACATTGGCAAAACTCCTGGCCAATGATGCCCAGACCAGCGCCCAGACGCTCCTGAGCTGATACGCCAGCACTATCCCCACAGCCAAACCTATGGCACTGCC
>PUNP01000985.1 GCA_003551785.1 Candidatus Brocadiaceae bacterium
AGATCGGCCATATCATACAATCCCGGGTTTTGCTTTGTGATACACTTGGCGGCATTAACAGCGCCGGAAGCAAAGACATCTCTGCTGCCAGCCCTATGCGTTATTTCCAATCGCTCTCCGTCGCCGGCATATATAACCGTATGCTCACCGACGATATCCCCGCCTCTGACTGCATGCATACCGAGCTTGTCCGGTTGACGCCGTCCGACAATCCCCTCACGACCGTGTTCGACAGCCTGTTCGTAACTCCAGTCACGTGCAGCACAAATTCGCTCAGCCAATTTTTTAGCCGTGCCGCTGGGAGCGTCTTTTTTCTCACGATGATGTGCCTCCACTATTTCTATATCATCCCCCTGCCCGAGAGCCGCAGCGACCTGAGCGGATAACTCAAACATAAGGTTGACGCCCAGGCTCATATTCGGAGCCAGCAGAACGGGGATGTTTTGGGCGATCTTTTTTATCTCCGCCAATTCCCTATCATCAAATCCTGTAGTTCCAATTACTGCGGCGGTATTGGTTTCAACACATTCCTGTATCCGCCGGATGCAAGGCTGAGGCAATGTAAAATCGATAAGAACATCGCATCCTCTGCATAACTCCGTTCCTATTTTAACGTTTAAAGGCCCCGCTCCGGCGATTTCACCAGCATCTTTTCCCAAAGCTTCACAGTCACCACATTCCAGCGCACAATGTAAAGCGCATCTACCGTCTTTGGCTAACAACGCAATAATCCTTTTTCCCATCCTGCCGCCAGCACCGCTAACGGCAATTTTCACCTTATCCATGATAGTCCCCATGTTTCACTAACGATTTACTTGCATTCAAGTGCGATATATGATAATAATAGTAATGGGATATTGCAAATTCCCGCGAACCAGGGGCGTGACCGAAAAGGTGCAGGCGGAATGTATGACAGGCATCTTGCCTGTCAAGGGCGCACGCAGGGATGCGTGCTATACGAATGACAGCCACCATGCCTCACTATACAGCTTATGTTGCACCTTTTCGGCCACACCCCTAGGACAATTTGTAAGTCCTCAGTTAATACTGAAAACTGAAAATTTACCTCGGAGAAACAGGGTTTCTGAATATTTACTCATTATTAACATAGCTTAATACCGCTAGACCTAGATGGAGGACACTGATGCGTATTTCCTTATCAAAAACGGCAATTTTGTTTATATGGTCATTATTGTTTTTTTCCTGTCAGATGGAAACACAAACCGAGGGTTCGCCGGCCGAACTGCGCGAGCGGGCGGCATCTATGCGCGCGCATGCTGTTGGATTGCGGGAAGATGTTAGAGACAAGAAACATTTAATTAATAAAAATCAGTCCGAGTTGGAGACGATGCGCAGGAATCTGGAAGCGATAGAATCAGAAATCGCAGAAATTGAACCGAAGGTCAGTGAGCTGAGACAAGAGCAGGAAGAAAGCGCAAGTTACGAGGCCCATTTGATACGAAAAACCGTGAGCAGGTGGAAAACAAGACTGAATACCTTACAGTACCGCCAGGACGTAGCTCTCGAACAAATAAGGTCTTTACAACAGCAGATCGAACAGTTGGAAAGCGTTGCCGCCGATTATGTCGTCAAGGCGGATAATATGGAAACCGAAGCAGCTGAGCTTGATATGCTGGCCGAGCAGCGTGCACAGATGCCGGCGGAGGAAGAGGAAGACTTCTGGTCGAAGTGGTAACAACAGGAAAAAAGGCTATGGTTCACAGATTGTGCAGATTTTTGCCGCTGAAAACGCGTCTGACGTAAACCGCCGTTTAAGGGCTCGATTGTAAATACTGTAACTTTTAAAAGTTTCAGAAATAACACTTAAAATTATCCCTTCTATATCTTACCTAATAGTCCTTTTTATATTTAGGATGAAATGTAAAAGAACAAGAAATTTTTCAACTTTTGCGGATAAAAAAGCATCATGGCTTTTCGCGGGATAAGCATAGTTTTCATAACGATAAAAATGAAGTATAATATAATCGAGTGATCATCGCTGAAACCGAAAAATAATCTTGCGGTGTTGTCCCTGATTACTTGAAACACTTTGGTTTTTTTCTATTTTTTTTCCTTTTTTCAGGGAGCCAACCATGAAAAAAAAATACTTTCCTGCTTCTGGTCTGCTTAATTCTTTTGTGGTCACTTTCTTCCTTTTGTCATGTATCGGCGCCAGTGTTTTTTCTTCTGCCTCTTCTGATCTGCTCGGCACGGTTACGGAGCAGGCCGGCGGACTGGTGGTCAGCGGGGTAACAGTATCGGGAGGTATATGATCAGCGACATCGCCCCGGGCACCTACACCCTGCGTGCGGCGCATCCAGGCTATCATACGGAGAGCGAGACGGAGTTTGAAATTTCCGGGGCCGGCGCCTTCTACTGGAGCCCGGAGCTTCGGCTGAAGGAGCCGTTTTTCGATGTGTTTGCGGAGGTGGCATGCGTTTCGACCGGTATGCATCTGGAGGGCGTGCCGGTGCGCATCACTGTGACGCCGACAGGCGGCGGAGCGGATTTTGAACGCAGCGGCGTGACCGACGAGCTGGGGTTGGTGCATTTCCCGGGAGTGCAGGCGGGGTTCTACAGCTTCTACGTCAACCAGGGCACGGGCGCCCGGGCCGGCTGGGAGTCGTATTCGGAG
>PUNP01000707.1 GCA_003551785.1 Candidatus Brocadiaceae bacterium
AATTTTTACAGCCGAGTCTGCATAGTTTAACTGACCCTTCTGAAGACCCGGGCATGAGAGATGCAGCCCGTTTCATCAAAGAGTCCATTCAGAATTCTCAAAAAATCACCGTTTATGGAGACTTTGACGCCGATGGTATATGCGCTGCGGCGGTAATGGTAAGGGCGCTTCGGGCAGCCGGCGCTCAGGTCGATTTTTATGTTCCGCACCGTTTTGATGAAGGGTATGGTCTTAACTGCTCTGCAATTGATGAAATCAAGGCGGCCGGTTCTGATATCATCATCACCGTCGATTGCGGCATCAGCGCATACGAAGAAATCAGTTATGCCAATAAACTCGGGCTAAAGGTTGTCGTCACCGACCACCACCAACAGCGTGCTGAGCGCCCGGAAGCCGAGTTTTTGCTTAATCCACACCTTGAACAATGCCGCTTTGGTTATCAAAACCTCAGCGGTGTCGGTGTGGCTTTTAAATTTGCCTGGGCGATCGGACAGACTTATGGCGACGGTGGTGCTGTTAATACTGAGTTCAAAAACACTTTAGTCGACCTGCTCCCGCTGGTATCACTCGGCACTATAGCCGACCTTGTTCCGATGGAGGATGAAAACCGAATATATGCGAACTACGGCCTAAAATTAATGGCACAATCCACACCCCTACCCGGTATCAGGGCCCTGATGCAAAGCTGCGGTATAGCGGGCAAATCCAGCTATTCATCCTATCACATAGGCTATCAGCTCGCGCCGCGATTAAATGCTGTCGGAAGGATGGACGACGCCAGAGCCGCTATAGAAATGCTTATCACCGATGATATGAAACAAGCCCGGCGCATCGCAGACGAGTTGGAAAAACACAACAGAAAACGCCAGGCGACCCAGCGTGCTGTAAGCGAAGAAGCCATGGAACTGGCCAGGTCAAGTCATGACATTCAAAGCAGCTCATGTATTGTGCTCTCGCACCCCGAATGGCATCCGGGTGTTGTCGGGCTGGTTGCTTCAAGATTAGCTGAAAATTTCTCGCGTCCGGCCTTTGTGTTTTACATCAAAGACGGCATAGCCAAAGGCAGCGCAAGGAGTATCCCCGGGGTGCATCTTTTTAAAGCCGTAAGCCAATGCGCCCATCTACTCGAGCGCTTCGGAGGACACAAGGGAGCTGCCGGCATGTCACTGGATATGAAAAACTTAGATGCTTTTAAAGAAGCCATATCAAAGGTGACGAGTGATATGCTTGGTGAAACAACGCCTCAGCCGCAATTGCATCTGGAAGGTGAAATTGCACTTAATCATTTATCAGAACCGGCGGTTGAGGAACTCCGGTACCTGGAACCATTCGGTGAGGGTAACCCGAAACCGCTTTTTGTAACCCGGGGTCTGCAAATTGCCGGCAATCCTCAGTTAATCGGTTCCCGACGCAATCACATCGCCTTTTTTGCACGCCAAAACGGCATCGCCATGCGGGTCATAGGGTTCGGTAAGGCCGATTGGCTGAAACCGTTAAATGAAAAAAAGAATTTGGAAACATTTTCGCTTGCCTTTGAGCCAAAAATCAATACGTTTAATAACAAGTACGAGGTTGAACTGCGGGCCGAAGATTTGCAGTGGGACAGAGAAGTCTCGATCAGCTATATCGATAACTAATCCGCTTTTTTCGCATTCCTCCAGTGATGCAGATGCGCACAAAGCAAAGACCTTGCCCCGAACGGGGCAAAGTTGGGTAGCCTCGGGTTTCACCGCGAGGTGATGATTCAGACATATTTGCGCCCTGAAAGAGCGCGGTAGATAGAGATCACCGGGCTCACTGAATTTAACTAACTAAAATCGGAGTTAATATTTATGTCAAGCAGCAGAAAAAACATCACAGATTTTGAGAGATATATTAATCAACATGGCTATAAGCCAATTATCATCTTTGTCATAATAATCGCTCTCATTTTACTGGTCATAACGGGCGCTATGACAGCTTTTCATACTGTCAATCCAGAAGGACGCTCAGTAGTTAAGCGATTTGGAAGAGTTATTGATGTGCGATCTCCCGGGTTACATTTCAAGCTGCCTTTCGGCATCGATAAAGCATACTTTGTTCCGACAGAACGCCAGTTGACCGAGGAATTTGGATTCAGAACACTCAGCACCAACGGCCGCACGCAGTATGAGAAAGGGCCCCATCATCTTCAGGAATCACTGATGCTGACCGGTGATTTGAAGGTAATAGACGTCGAATGGGTCGTGCAGTATCGTGTTTATGATCCGGATAAATATCTGCACAGAGTAAAAAATCAAGGCAAAACTATCAGAGATATATCCGAAGCTGTCATGAGACGTATAGTCGGTAATGAACTCGGCAGCGATGTACTCACCGAAAAGCGCGTTTATGTCGCACAAAAAGCTCGTGATGAGCTGGAAGAGATATTGCAATCGTTTGAGTTAGGAGTTGTTATCAGAAGAGTCGAATTGCAGGACGTTACCCCGCCTGAAAGCGTAAAACCTGCATTCAACGAAGTCAATCAAGCTGAACAGGAGCGTGAACGACTAATTAACGAGGCCGAAAAACGCCGATCACAAGTTATTCCCCGTGCCGAAGGCCAGGCAATACAGATCGTGGAGGAGGCTCAGGCATATGCTGCGGAAAGAATTA
>PUNP01000047.1 GCA_003551785.1 Candidatus Brocadiaceae bacterium
AAAGAGGTATCAAGCCTCGAACATAATCAGCACGCTTAGAATATGGGAGTTCTGATGGTAACATGTTCATTCTCTTTTCGCTGCATCACGATTAGCGCAGGCTCTGAAGTACCTCCGCGATACCGCCTTTCAGCCGCTGTTCTATCTCGGGGGTGCAGGTACTCGCCTTCGGCTCATATCCCCCTTCTTCATACATGTCTGCCGTGGGAATATAGGCATACATACCGTTGCCGCAGGCGACGCAGGCCAGGAAATGCTCCGGCACAAGCGACTGGGCGTAGAGCTGATACTCCACGCATACCTCCCCCTGCAACGAAAGAATATGTATATCGTTCCCCAGGCTGAGGAGAGTTAGTGGGTATCGACTCATCAGCCCCTTGTTACGGTCAATAATGATGCCCCTTGCCGCCCTGAGGTGATCGATTCGGCTTTCACCGTTATCAAGCTGCATCATCATATGGTGTTCCGTTATCACGGGGTTAAACGGAAAATGAATTTCTGCATTTGTTACAGCCAGGCCGATTTGTTGAGGTTCAAGATGATTCAGGTTATCCACCAATCCCTTGCCGAGCCTCTTGCCCAACACTTCGAGGCTCTTTTCTTTATCCCCGAGGTGATATTTACCGAACGTCACGTTGCCCGCGCAGCCGGTGATATAGATATTAAAAACGTCTTGCCCATAATTTACCTCAGCATATTTCAGAGCGACACCCGGCACATCCTGACCGACCATTTCTCTCCGGTAGGCGGCCATGGGATGGCTGGCGTAGGAATGCAGCGCAGCGGCAATGTGCCCTTTCGGTCCGGCAAACGCAACGGTTCTCAACAAGGGGTCAATGGTCCCGACCGGAATGGACTGGAGTTCGTGGTCGCTGCATTGGCTGAAGCGCATAGCAAAGCATTTCCCGTTCTCATCGAGCATCCGGCGATTCGATGCCAGGCCGCTCATGCGTTTTTCGGCCGTCAGAACCTCTTCAATTTTAATCCATCCCGAACATGCAGCTTTTTTCACCTCCTCACACAGCAACTTAAGAGTTCGTTTACAATAAGCCTGATCAGCGGCTGATTCATCGTATTTTTTCAAAAATTCGTTCATCCCCGGAGCGATGCGCATACTGTCGTGCTGGTGGATGGAATGCAGCAGCACATGATTTTCACATGTCTGCGCGGCGTCTGCAACGGCGCTGCGCCACTGATGCCAGGCATCGTAAATACCGATAAAATCGCAGGAGACCACAACGGCCCGTGTATGGCCGTCATCCAGGATCAGTCCGCGGATATAAATCGGTGTGTCGACCTGCTTGTTAATATCATAGGCCATCTGCGCACCGACAGGTGGCGTCACGTCAACTTTAAACAGGGCTATCTTCATTTCACTCATTGCCGTCTCCTTTGGAAAAATTTAAATAGATTGGACTGGTCCAGGCACGATGCCCGTCCACCTGTCTGATATGCAAAAAGACAGGATTCCAGCCGTTCATCATTGGATGCTTATCAAGTTCCATTTCAAGAGCTAATTCACATTTTACTTCAAACTTCTCGTCCGGCAAAGCGTATATAATAATTTTTTTATCCAGGCCTCCCAGGACATACTCTTTTGCTTCATAGCAGCCGAAAAGCCCCGCACCAGGATAAGAAGCACCTGGACGTCCTTTGTGATCGTCGGAATTGGCACATATGCCAACCCGATATCCTCTTTTCAAGGCATCATCCAGCAGCCATTCAAAAGTGCCCCAGGCAGAGTGAATTTCGACGGCAACCTCCAGCTCTTCGTTGTGCATTTGCATATCAGCGTAACGACCCCCAACATGTGCAAAAACAAAAGAGCGCTTGCCGACGTCCCTGTTTAGCTGTTCGAACAAATCAAGGGCCGTCGGCGCGTCAGAATATCGAGAGCGGCCTCCGGGAAGCAGGTCACGGTTGCTGCGAGTGATGTTGCCGTCGGATAAAAAATACACGTTTCAATCTCCGGGGTCGAAAACTGTGGCGTTCCGAAATCGGCGGCATGACGGAATACGATTTTTATGACTCCACAGTCATCAATAGGATGTCCTGCTTCAAAACGGTAGTTTATGGTACAATAACTCCCGGCTTCAACGGACTTTTTGCCGTCGATGAACGCCCGTCCCCAGCAAGATGAATTTTTCATATTAGTTCACCGAAAAGTTCAGGTAAAATCGGGAAATGTTCATAGATGACTTTACTGTTAATTAGTTTCTGATGCGATCCGGCCGGATATCATCTCATCGGCTTCTTTTTTCGCCTTGCCCATTATTGCGGCAGCTTTATGCCAATCTTCGATCGGCAGTGTATCGTTTGCTGCCGGTACGATGGATTCAATTTGTTCCGGTTTTTTTATGCCGACTATTGCACTGGTCACAGCGGGGTTAGTCAGTATCCACCGGACGGCGAATTGCGGGAGCGTAAGGCCGTGTTTCTCCGCCAGTGGTCTGATCTCGTCCACTCCTGCCATCAGCCGGCGGAAGGGCTTGCCGTTGAAATAGGGGTTATTACTGCGCGGGTCATTGAATTGATGGTCTTTAGCATACTTACCGGAAAGAATGCCCCGGAACAGTGAGGAGTACGTGATCACTCCGATACGGCGGCTGAGGCAGAACGGCAGTTCGGCGGAC
>PUNP01000947.1 GCA_003551785.1 Candidatus Brocadiaceae bacterium
ATTCCGAAACGGAAGCCTTAATAAAACAAGCCGTTGAGCGCCTTCGCACCGGCAGAACCACTTTTGTCATCGCTCATCGGCTCTCGACAATTCTTGAAGCGGATGAAATTCTTTTTGTCGACGGCGGTAGGATTACAGAAAGAGGAAAACATGAAGAATTGATAAAGCAAAACGGACAATATGCCCGATTTTATAACATTCAATTTAGAGAAATGAGAGGAGGATGACTGTGCCGAGTTTATTAAAAATATCGAAAATTCTTAAAGCGGAAATTGACGATTTCCTGAACCTCGTCAGTGAAGGAGGTATACTTTTTGGAAAGGCATTCGAAACTTATCTGCAAGGCGATATGGAGGAGTTCGAGAATCGACTGAAGGTTATTACAGAATATGAAAGACGCGCTGATGATCTGCGCCTGGATATTGAGCGTCAGTTATATATGAAGACTCTTATACCGGAGAATAGAGGTGATGTTCTTGCCATACTGGAAAATACAGATGATGTCATTGATAATTTCAAGGAAACACTGACCAAATTCTCCGTCGAAAAACCAGCCATAGATGAGAAATTCAACGACTTCTTTATCGAACTTTTGCATTCGACTTCAGAATCAATTGAGTGGTTAGTCAGAGCTATCAGAGCCTTCTTTAAAGATTTCAGTTCTGTTCATGATCATATCCATAAAGTCGCTTTTTATGAGCATGAAGCGGATGTTGCCGCAGTAAAACTTAAACGCGCCATTTTCAACTCTGATCTTTCCTTGAGTCAGAAGATGCATCTACGATATTTTGCGGAAAATTTAGAAAGCATATCCGACGGTGCTGAGGCTGTCAGTGACAGATTAGCCATTTATACGATTAAGAGAGAGGTTTAAGCTATGTTTTTATACCTTTCCAGTGGTGCCTTCTTAGGCTGGTCTTTAGGGGCCAATGACACCGCGAATGTATTTGGAACTGCTGTAGGGACACGCATGATCAGATTCCGCACAGCCGCCATTCTGGCTTCAATCGGGGTCATTTTGGGAGCTGTTATGGAAGGAGCGGGAGCCTCTGAAACCCTCGGCAAACTCGGAGATGTGAACGCACTCGCGGGCGCATTCACTGTCGCACTGGCCGCCGCATTGACAGTTACCGCAATGACGAAAATGAAACTCCCCGTATCAACTTCGCAAGCCGTTGTAGGAGCAATCATCGGATGGAATATTTTCAGCGGACACAGCACGGACTATTCTACGCTGGGCCGCATAGTCAGCACCTGGATATTGTGTCCGATAATAGCAGCCATATTCGCTATGGGACTGTATTATATCATCCGATTGATTCATAGAAAAGGGCATTTTCACCTGCTTACAATCGACGCATATACAAGAATAGGCCTTTTGGTGGTCGGCATGATGGGCGCTTACAGTTTGGGTGCTAATAACATTGCAAATGTCGTCGGCGTTTTTGTGACGGCCAGCCCATTTCAAGATATCAGCATTTTCGGAATATGGACTTTATCCGGTATTCAGCAGTTATTTTTGCTCGGTGGGATTGCTATCAGCATAGGCATTTTCACCTATTCCTATCGTGTAATGGAAACGGTGGGCAAGGATCTTTTCAGACTTTCCCCTATAACAGCATTCATAATCGTATTGTCACATTCGATCGTGCTTTACGTGTTCGCATCTGAGGGACTGCGGGATGCGGCTTTATCGATCGGTTTGCCCGAAATCCCTTTAGTCCCCGTATCCAGTTCACAAGCGATAGTAGGTGCCATTCTGGGCATAGCAATAATGAAAGGCGCCAGAAACATTAATTTGCGTATTTTAGGCGGGATAGCATCGGGTTGGATCACCGCACCCGCCATAGCCGGTACAGTTTCATACATCTCCTTATTCATCATGCAAAATGTCTTTGATATGCAAGTTTTCATATGACAAAAAGATATTAACTCGACAAATATGATTGAGGGTGGTTTGAGTAAATCAGGCGCTAGTGGCGTGGCCGAAAAACGCACAATAGCCAATACGCAACGATCTACCGCGCCCTCGCCCTCAATTTTTACAGTAACCCTCAAGCGAATTTCATCCAGCTTCCGGGTTGGATCGGAAACCGCGATTTCCTCTATTTCTCCTCCCTCTTTGTTGATCATGATCAGGGCAGGGCTGTCGGATCCAATAATCAACCCGTCGCTTAAGGGTATTTCCCCTGCTTTATAAAAAACAGCCTGGATCAGACCAAGCCCGTGATGTATTACAGCTTGTATTTCGGGTGTGTTTGAGAGTATTTCGATGTTACGATTGTTGGCACTTGTTGCTGAAAACTCTTCAAGGGTGACTCCGGGCACCACAATATACTGGTATGAAGCATTGCTCGGCCGGTTACCGTGGTTAATTCCGAGGAGGAAAACATCTTTGGTAACCAACTCATCGGAGGTTCCTTGTCTGGCTGTAATATCTGACCATCGGCCCTGTTCCACCCTGTTAGATATGTTAACAGTTGCCGTTCCCGGTAAAATGTACCCGACACTGTCATGGTAGACCCCCTTTACATCTTTCATGTCACGCCTGCCCCGGGGAAGCGTTTCCACCAGCCCATCCCGGCTTACCGAGACATCATCCCTGAGCAGAGTCTGGTTGATAGTGGTATA
>PUNP01000413.1 GCA_003551785.1 Candidatus Brocadiaceae bacterium
AATAAAAGCGAGAGCGCAAGCCGTAAGTAAAATTCCCATGCCCGCCCAGGCAATCCACCTGAAGACCGCCGGCAGCCTGGCAATAACTTCAATTAAATGCAGGGCTTGCGCAGCAATGAGGAATACACTGAAGCTTATCAATATTACTATAACCGCTAATACAGCCGGTTTGCAAAAGAATGATAAAGGAGACGGCAGCGTTATCGCCTCTCTTACCCCCTCAGCGTCAATTTTAGCAGTATTCGGGGTGTCCGTTTGCTCGAAAAGGTCCTGCTGCCCGTTTATTGCAGCATAATTATCATTTATTCCTGAACCACTTAATTTTTCCAATGAGCGGTATCCATCTTTACCTGTACCTGTATCATGCCCCCTTTTCGGTGTAGATTCCGCATCTGCCTTTTTAGCATCGGTATCCAAACCAGGTAATTCCCGTCCTTTTTCAGCCAGATTCCTATACCCTTTTCCGTCATTCTGACGCTTTTCATTATGATTCATGTGGAAATCACCTCCGTTCAGAAAATCAGCCAAGCAGCACATCGACGATCTTTTCTAATCCGATGTGTTTGGGCGGTTTTCTGTTAATTCCGGGCAGTACCGGCACGGGTTCGGGGTAAACAAAATGCCCGGGCTCAATAGAATTCGGGATTTCATCAGGTAATTGCGGTATTTCGAAACGCACGGTATTCCCGCTGCCATCCTTAAACTGCAGATATCTATCCTCAATCCCCGATTCGGCACTTTCCACCTCAGTCGAATCGACGGCTGCGCAGACCTCATAAGAAGTTTTCAGTCCGGTAGTTGCCACACGCCGTTTAGCATGGATCCCGCAAATCTGCTGAAGCAGAGATTGCAGTCGCCCGTAATCTCTCGGGTGTATACGATCGGCTTTTGAAGCGACAAACACCATCCGATGAATACGCGGCCCGGGCATGAGACGATCCATGAACTCCGGTGTTACCGTCCCCGGTTTCAAACCTTCAGTCAGCTGTTCCAACAACTTATCCTGCGCATTAATCATCCCCTCACCGTAATACAGAAGCGCGGCAACATCCACCAAAATAACCAGACTGTCGCATTTATGCAGTGCGTTGTAGACGGGTAATGTGATAGTTTTAAGGTAATTTTTATAACAGGCGCAATATTTTTTGGAAAGTTCGGTGTTCTTACTTCTTATGGCAGCAGGCAGTGGGGCAAACTCGGATTCGGCACTCAAGCCGGAGAAACGATTATTTACCAGCCAGTTTTTCAACTCATCAACAGGTAAATCCAATTTATCTTCGGGTATATACCTGTCATTGGCATCAATGTAAAATGCCGACGGGCTTACCGCTGTGTTTTTCAGGTCGGTAACTAACCTGACCAATAAATTTTTGTATGCCCTGATATATTGCGCCTCATCTTCGGTGTCCATGGTATCCGGACGCTCGGAAAGTTCGGACACCAGCTGCATAAATTCACCCGAAACCCGGCTGTAAGGATCAAGGCGCAGCATCTTCAGCATGAAGTCACTCCACTCTTCGAACCCGGCTCCGATCATGCAAATATCACCAAGCCTTTCGCCCGGGATGTCAAGCATGGATACATCATACAACGTATGCGGGCGGTCATCACGCACATATCTTGCCCTGTATTCCTGAAGCTGCTGGGTTTTCTCGGGCCACTGGTGGCGTTTAAATGCGTCACGGTATGAATCATAATCGAACATATGCGCGCACAACCTGGGTTTCAAGCCTCCTTCAACCTCGGTAACGGTCACAGGTTTTTTACATTTTCTTTTTTTGGGTTTGAGGGGAAGGTTATCCGAATCGAAATCTTTAAGTTGGTTGACGAGAGAAGTGATAAAGACCGTTTTACCTGCGCCGGTCAGTCCAAGAAACCCTACGGTTCTCTGCTTGGTTCTGAATTGTTTTCCCCGCCAAGGTGTGAATCGCGGCCAGAGTCTTTTGGGAAGCTTTACTTTTCTATCAAACTTTTGCCTTTCCCTACCCGGCCCGTCTTGGTTAGTGGACATTCAGGCACCTCATATAAAAAACAAGTGGGGAAAACAGAAAATTCACCAATATTCGTATACAGATATGGGGTCATACCCGGACTCAAACCATAACAGTGCACAGAAAAAAAAACCGACACCGTCAACGGAATCATACCGATCTTCGCCCGGATGAGTTCTGAACATATCATGCTCGAAAAGCTTATCGACAGCCTCCTCAGCCACCCTCCCCGCTAATTCGTAATAAGAGTCGTCCCCCAGCGTTTTATAACCGTTCATCAGGAAATGGATACATCGTCCGTATTGTTCGGCATAAGCGCCTCGTCCACCGCGGGCCGGCAATGCATGCTCAATGAACTGTTTCCATCTTTCACATGCCTGCTGAAAAACGGAATCGCCCGTATGTTTATAAAACTCCAGTGTTGCCTCGGCCATTGCCAGGGGATAATCATGTGTGGGGAAAAGCGGTTCCCAGAGGTCGCTGTACTCTTCGGGCTGATACAAAGTCGTTTTCTCACCCATCACCGGTTTTCCGTCAGAAACGCTGAGACGGCCGTAATAACACATTTTATCCTCATCAAAGCCCCATCGGAGGTATGCTTTCAGTGCGGCAGCCCCCATTTTAGCAAAAGCATCGTGGTCGAAATGCCGCGAAGCACGCAGCATCGCGCCAGCCCAAAGTCCTACTTCTGTTGTGGAGATATACTTATCCCACCTGGTCACAGTCGGGTCATTTTCCAGCAAGCCGGTATGAGGGTTTCTATGATGGAAGCTGAAATTCGCTATACTCTCAGCGTCCTCTTTCAGCTTTTCTTCACCTGATTTCGTATAAAGCCAGGCGAGCGAATCAACTAACACGCCGCCGGCTTCCAGGAAAGCGCACCCTCTTTTCCCGCCTGCATGGCGCTGGAATTCACCGGTATTCTCATCCACAATATGGCCTTCGACAGCCGTTAATATGGCATTTTCCACTTCTTGCGGTACGATTTCCCACATCAAATGCCATGCGGGAACAATAGGACGCATCTCATGCTGGTGGCCTTTTTCAGTATTAAAATCGATGGGCTCGGGAGATTTGCCGCCGAAATTTACCACTGTATCCCTGAAGGCATCGTAATAATAATGGTTTCCCCACAGCAGCATTCCGTTATGAGCAACACACCTATCGAAGAAATCCGAGGTATAATTATCGACAGCCTCCCTGTAGCTGCGTTCGCCGGTGAGACGGGATAAAAATTCTGCGGCCGCCAGAGCGGGCTGATCCCAGTAAAAATTGCACCCTCGCGGGGCATCGATATATCTGTACACTCTTTTCCCGATATCTGCCGGTCTTGTATCGTCATGAGGATAACGGCCGGTTTTTATATCCACCGATGCCATCCACATAGCTGTTTGCTCAGCACCATACACGTCCAGACCGCAAGATAGATACTTATCAAAATGTGATTTTATTTTATCAATTATCATGTCGTTTATTATAAATATACTAACTTGCTAATGCAAGTTGATTTTGGTATCATCGGGCACAAAAGGTTGAATCTATGCTGAAATCCGATGAAAATAAAAAACGTATTCAAAACGGAGAAAGCATGGTCGGACTGAACCCCGAAATCGGAAATATGCTCATGGGATGGTCGTTTGCAAAAAGCTGTGCTTTTGTATATCATATCCATTACTCACTCACATGGCGTGAGCTCTCAGTGAACACCGTAAAATCACCGTCGTGCCCTGTGCCGGTCGCGATAAAGAAAAACGTGGTTCAATGGATGAATACCACATCACTGAAGTAGAATTCATATGCTCCCCAACGGGTAAAAGACATGGAACTTAAATATAAAAGAGATTTTGAGAAGGCACGAAGACAGTGGGCTGATTTCTGGGAAGGTCGCATGAACCGGCCCGCTCTTTATTTGAGAGCCCCCAAATCCAAAAAAAACGGTTTGCCCCAGCTTACTAAATCCTATTCTTACGGCCAATCAGGTCGGACGGAAGCCTGGCTGGATGATTTGGATCGATATTTTGAGGGTACATTGTTTTTCGCCGAAGCGATACCGGCGGTGCCTTTAGGCTTTGCCCCTGATCACTTCAGTGCTCTACTCGGCGCTGAAATACACGTCCACCCGGAAAATCCTGATACCGCATGGGTTGAGCCCTTCGTTGAAGACTGGGAGGATACGGAGATAGCGCTCCGTAAAGACGGATTTTGGTGGGATCGCACCTTTGAATTTATAGAAAAGTTTAAACAGCGTTTCGAAGGCCGGGCCATGCTCTGTCCTCCCAACATCCAGGGTGGGCTGGATTGTCTATCGGCTATTCGTGGAAATCAGCGATTGCTTTTTGACCTTATTGATTGCCCGGAAAAAGTCCATGCAGCATTAAAACAAGTAAGTAAGGCTGTTAAAGAACTGCAAAAGATTTATATTGATGAAATGGAAGTCTCCACCTGGGGATCGGTGAATCGGCATCTGTTCTACTCACCAAATCAATTAATAGGCGTTCCGCAGTGTGACTTTTCATGCATGATCAGCCGGGATATGTTCAACCGGTTCCAAATGCCGGCCTTGCGTGAAGAATTAGAACAATTAGGTTATAGCGATTATCATCTTGACGGCCCGGATGCCATTCAGCATCTGGAGGCAATATGTGAACTTGATAAAATTTCAGTGATCCAATGGCAGCCAGGCGCCGCCGGAATGGATAAGGATTGGGGCCGGCTGTATAAAAAAATAGATTCTTTGGGGAAAGGATTAATTATTGTTGGCAATGACGCTCTGGAAAAAGGAGAGGCTCTTTGGAAAACACTTGATTCTCGACAACTGGCGCTCTTCACCGATTGTGAAGATGCCGATCATGCGAAAGCAGCAATTGAACGTTTCGAGAACATGGCTGATCTCAAGTAAACCACGTTTAAAATCACAAGAAAGAATTCAAATGAAAAAGGAAAAAACAAAAAATAACGTATTGAGTGGAAAAATAAGTCAATGGCTGCACCCGGATTCATTGATGTGTGAGGAGTATGAGGAACATCAGCTTGATCTGGACAGTTTTACTTCCCCGTCTGCTCCCTGGGAAATCATAGATGGTAACGGAGATCAGGAAAAACGCATGGCGGCTGAGTTAATTTCCGCCGACGGTGCAGCGATGCGGGTACAGGTACTTGACACCGGGATGCTGCGTTTACGTGTGCGACCGCGTAAAGGACAAGAAAAAAGGACATCTCCTTCAAGTTGGCAGCCGTCCACAACGGAAAAACTGGGACTTCTCCATACTGATCAATTCAAAGCCTCGAGTTTGGATATCAGTGAGGACAACACGGAAGTCAAAGTAAAAAGTGGAGAAATAGAATACCGCCATGATATCTCACGCGGCGATTTTACCGTGATTATCGATGGTGAACCGGCAGTTCAAAGTATGGATGGTGGAGTTCGCTTTTCGTCTGAACCCCCTGAATATGGTGGCCATCGATCATTTGCAGGCTTTAAACTTAATCCTGATGAATCTGTCTGGGGATTTGGCGGTCGGGTTCGTCCGCTTAACAGACATGGAGTGACAATCGATATTTTTTCTGAAAAAGTCGGCAAGCTATACGGCGACTACGGTGGTTTTCCTATACCTTATTTTATAAGCAGCCGGGGTTATGGAGTGTTTTTCAACAATCCCTGGCCGCACGTTTATTTCGATATGGGGGCAACCTGGTCTGACCGCTGGTTCCTAACAGCGCCCGGAGGGGAGTTTGATCTATTCGTTATTCGCGGGCCCGAGGTCGCTGATATTGTCCGCCGCTTTACCGCTCTGGCAGGCCGTATCGCTCCGCCGCCGAAATTTCTTTTTGGTTTTTGGGTTAGCAGTCTGTCCTTTGAAACAGCGGAGGAAATGCAAGGTGTAGCAAAACGTTTACGTGAAGAAGACTACCCCTGCGACAATGTCGTGTTAGACGGCCCTTGGCGCGGCGGGCCGGAATTTATTGCTCATTATAAGAAATATCATGAATATATGAACAACGACCTGGAATGGCATCCTGATTTTGGTGATGGGGCGTCGATGCTTCGGTCTCTTCACAGTGATGGTTATAAGGTGGCGCTGCATCTGAATTCACGCGTGTTCAAACGCGAAACGGCGGCTGAGGGACTTGCCCGCGGACTGCTCAGGCAGCATGAGGAAGAAGTTGTCGTTAAGCTGGAAGATACCGACGGAGAAAGGTTTTTTCTTGACCTCCTTGAGCCGCGCATAGAGGAAGGAGTCGATATGTGGTGGACCGACCATACCGACCGGGTCAGTGGCGAAATCAAACCGGGCATCCCCTCAAGAAACTTGTTCGGCCCCCTGTGGAATCGGCTGCTCGCCAATGCCATGTTCGACGCCGGAAAAGAAGAACGCCTGTCACTCTCCCGCGGGGGCGGTATAGGAAGCCAGAGGTATGCGCTTCCGTGGCCCGGCGATACGGCATCGGGACTCAATCGCTTCGCTGAAGATATTTGGTTCTGCCTCAGTGCCGGTTTGGCTGGATTCCCTATCACCAGTGTTGATATGGGGGGATTTACTTTACCGGAATTAAATATGGGGGCCGATGAGGCCAATGAATCCGTTTTCGGTAAAGAAAACCTGCATCGCCGGTTGTTTCAAAGCATCATGTTTGTACCTGCTCCGCGAATTCATAACAACTATCAGGGAGTGCCACGATTACCTTGGAACTGCGCCCCTGAGAGCCGTGATTTATACAGGAAATTTTTGAAGGAACGCTATCGTCTGACTCCATATTTCTATTCGCTTGGGCTTGAATCGGCCGATACGGGTGAACCTGTCACACGTCCGCTTTTTTACCATTTTCTGGATGATCCCAACACGCACGATATCAGTGATGTCTTTCTGCTCGGGGAAAATCTCTTAATGGCTCCGGTTGTTGAAGAAAAAGCTAAAAGCAGAATTTTCTACCTGCCGGAGGCAAATTGGTATAACTACTGGACCGGTGAAATGTTAGTTGGCGGGCGTGACACTGAGTTGCCGTGCCCTGTTGATCAAACGGAAGGATTGCCAATGCTGGTGCGGGCCGGCTCCATAATTCCTTTGCAGGAGCCAACCGACTTCCTGAGCCCCGATCCTCCAGAAAAATTGCAACTTAACATCTACCCTGATGAACATGGTCGGGCCGGTTTTTTGCTTCGCGAAGGGGCCGATATGCAGAATAAGTTCGAATTAAAACCCCATCCATCCAAATCAGGTATATTTCACCTTTTTTGTCAGAACAATACGGAAGAAAAAAGAACATACCAGTTTGTGAGTGGTGATTCCAAAAGAGCATTGGTGCCGATAGACAAAAAAAACGACAACATTAGCGTTCCCCAACCCGGTATCGTTCAATTATCAATCGATCAGGGTGATGATCGGTTGATAAGCCTTCGCTTTGAGGAGAATTTATCATAGACATTTCCCAACTGGCATAGGGCAAGGCAGAGATGCAAAGAAGTGGTTCAATGAATATTGTAATGATACTTACTAATTAAAGAGGAAGTTTGAATGCTTATTAATAATCTGGAGAAATTCAAATCGAAAACGGAAACGGGCAGGACATGTTTGGGGATGGTGGTTAAGCTTTCAGACCCTGCAGTCAGTGAACTTGCGGGCGATGCCGGTTATGATTTCACCTGGATTGATATGGAACACGGGGCTCACACCCTGCAGATAGTGGCGGGTCATGTGATGGCTGTGCGGGGAACGCCCTGCGCGCCGTTTGTTCGTGTGCCCTGGAACCAACACGGCATCATCAAACCCGTTTTAGACCTGGCCCCCGCCGGCATCATTATCCCCATGGTCAACTCCGCCGATCAGGCGGTTGCCGCCGTAGAAGCCTGCCGCTACCCCCCTACGGGAACCCGTGGATGCGGTGTGCAGCGAGCTAATCGTTATGGTGCTATGCCGTTCGATGAATACCTGAAATGTTCCGAAAAAGACCCCATGGTGATCGTGCAAATCGAACACACCGATGCCGTTGACAATCTGAACGAAATCCTTCAAGTTCCGGGAATCGACAGCATCTGTGTAGGCCCTACCGACCTTTCCGGCTCCCTGGGAAAATTGAATCAATTAGATGACCCGGAAGTCAGCAGCATGTTGGACGAAGTTTGCCGGAAGACAAAAGAGGCCGGAATGATGCTCGGCACGGCTTCAGCTCCCTTTGAGCAGTGGCATAAACGGGGTGTTGACTGGATCGCGTTGACCAGCGACTGCGGAAGTATCTTCGCCCAGGCACGCGAGATCATCGACAGCGCCGAAGCACACCAGCAGTAAGGCAATAACCAATGATAATTCCCCGATTGAGGCCCCCGCACATTATCCTTCAGTTTTTATGACCGGTTACCCGGGGCCTCAACATTTTGTCTAATGGCCGGCTGAACGCATTCATGATCAGTATAGCTATACCGATTCCGCCCGGGAGTTGAAAAATTATCCTCAGCAGTGCAGTTAGGATGCCTATCAAAAAAGCAAAAGTTATCCGTGCGCGCAGGTTCAACGGCCCGGAACTGTAGTCAGTCACCATAAATACCGCTGCAAATATCAACGTGCCGCTTAAAAGATGATAAAGCGTGAAGGTTGCGTTGAAACCACTGTAGAGGAAAAACACCATAGCGGTCCCCGCTGTGACCGCTATGGGGACTCTGATGTCGATCACTTTTCTCCACACCAGGTATACACAGCCGATCAAAACAATAAATTTGGATACTTCTCCGATTCCTCCCCCCATATTCCCCCAGAAAAGATCGGACAGCGGGGGCAGGTCCGGCGGTACCGTACGGGTGAAATGGCCAAGATATTCCAAAGGTGTGGCGGTAGTTACGGCGTCAGGTCCCGGGGATACCCATTGAGTTATCTGCGGTTCGAAAAACAACTTCAGCATCAACCGGGCGGCTACCGCCGGATTAAACCAGTTCCTGCCTATTCCGCCATGAAGCTGCTTGACGACTATAATGGCGAAAGCGTTTCCCAGCAGGATCGACCATATCGGCGCCGTAACCGGAAGCGAGAGCGCTACTAAAAACCCCGTCACCGCCGCGCTGCCGTCCCTGACGGTTATTTCCCTGCCCATAATGAACTGACAGCCGGCTTCAATCATTACAGCACTTGCTATACCCAGTGAACACATGAACAGCACCCAGGGACCGAACAAATAAACAGCCGCTGCGGTAGGGAAAAGCAGAGCAATAATGACATCAAGCATTATACCCGCATCGGTTTTTTCACTGAGCAGATGCGGTGGCGGCGCCATAGAAAGATTATATTCCACCATTGGCCTCCGAGTTAAGTTCTGGCCTTTTTTCGATTTCAGCTATCGCGGATTTTATGTCTTCCAGGAGCGGAATTTTTGAGGGGCAGATGTAAGTACAGCACCCGCAGCGTATGCATGAATCCGCCTTAAGCTCCCGACAATCTCCTACTCGCTCCTTTCGCCAGGCATTGCTGATCGATATGGGCTGCAGATTGACCGGACAGACATCAACGCATTTGGCGCAGCGGATGCAGGGGCGCTCTTGCGCTGTTATCTTTGCAGCTTCGTCCAGACACAGAATGGTAGTTGTATCTTTAACGGCCGGTATACCCAGGTCATCAAAAGGCATCCCCATCATTGGTCCGCCGTTTATCAGCTTTGCCGGTTCCTTGCGGAATCCACCGCAATAATCGATCAAATCCCGAACCGGCGTCCCGATGCGGGTGAGCACATTCTGAGGTTCTGCAATCGCCGGTCCTGTAACCGTTATTACTCGCTCAACAAGCGGACGTCCAAGAAACACGGCATCATAAACAGCTTTGACGGTGCTGACATTAGACGTTAACAGCCCGATATCGTTGGGGTTACTGCTATAAGGAATCTCGCTGCCAAACACGGAATTGAACAGTATGCCCTGGTCGCCTTGCGGGTAACGCCCTTTAACTTCTTGTATTTCAATCTCGCTGTACTGAAGGTCGTTTGCCGTGCGTTGAAGGCATTCAATCGCATCATGCTTGTCATCTTCGACAGCGATGACGTTATGATTAATATTGAATAGCTTGCGCATGAGTTCGGTGGCGCGCAGTATCTGTTCCGGGTACTCCAGCATAATTCGGTGGTCGGTAGTTGAATACGGTTCACATTCGGCGCCATTGATCAGCATTAGTCGGTGTCCGCCGTCGTTTTGTGGTTGAAATTTTACATGTGTGGGAAATCCGGCTCCCCCTTTCCCTGTCAGCCCACAGTCCCTGAGACGTTTGTAGAATACCTCCGCGGTTATATTATTCCGGCCCAGGGGATATTCGTTTTCTTTACCGCACAGGTTATCATTTTCTACGATGACGGCAAGTGACTTTCCCCTGAAACTGGGGCGCTCCTCGACAGAGGTGACGTATCCGGAAACAGAACTGTGTATATTCGCGGATATATGCCCCTGGCCCTCACCAATCAGGGTGCCGACTTTTACCCTGTCGCCCGGCTTAAGGCGGGCACTGGCGGGTGCACCCGAGTGCATTTTCATGGGGAAGATCAGTTCGCGCGGTTCAGGTCCTTTAACAATCGGCAGGCTGCGGGTATGTTCTTTGTAATCCGGGACATCTATACCTTTTTTGGGGCGTAATAATTTCATTATCATTCCATACCGAACCGCCGGACGTTTTTGAAAGGCGATACCAGCGGCTGCGGCGGACAATGCAGTCGTCCGTCTTTAACCCATCCACAATCCCTGGCCTTCATTTCAGCGATGAGGGCGTTGCGCCACTTTTCCACCTCCTGCGCATAACTTTGGTCTTTTACCAGATTCTCGGTCTCTCCGGGGTCTTTTTCCAGGTCGAAAAACTGTTCAACTCCTATCCTGGGCAGCCAAATGAATTTTCTCCGTCCATCTGTCAGATACTGCATCTCCTGGGCTTCGCTATAACATGTGCAATGTTCACCATGGATATAGGGCCGCCAATCGGTCGCCGGTTCTTTAAGTACCGGCAAAAGGCTGCATCCGTCTACAGTGGGAGGACACCCGACTCCGGCTATATCCAGGATGGTCGGCATAATATCACGCAGTTCCACCACTTCTTGGGGAACGCTGCGTATTCCTTTTGCATCCCGGGCGGGAGGCACTATTAAGAAGGGAATCCTGGCGCTGCCTTCATAGGCATAAGTCTTCCGCCACAGGTTATGATCACCGAGCATATCGCCGTGGTCGGAAGTAAAGATGATCCAGGTTCTGTTCTGAGTTTCCTGGTCAAGGTTATATCGCATCCAATTCAGCATACGGCCGATCTGAGTATCGATAAAGGATATCTCACCGTAATAGCCGCAGCGTGCCCGATGAATTTCTGCATCCGACATACGTCCGTGCCATGCATTGGGATTACGCGCTTCGCCGGCCGGAGCATCATGCATATCCGCCCATCGGCCGACAACAGCAGGAGGTGTGCCGTGTTTCTCATACATCGAAAAATACCATGGAGGCGGAACATAGGGCGAATGGGGACGTGCAAAAGAGATATTGAGAAAAAATGGACGCGTCGGGTCATGATGCCCCAGAAAATCAAGCGCTCGCGACATCGTCCATGCCGTTGGGTGAAGATGCTCTTCGGTATGCCAGGGCCTTGCATGCCATGAATTCCAGTTGACTCCATGGTCGTCAGGAGTTACACCATACGGCGCATGCTCCCTGAACCACCGTCGATGCTCACTATCCGGCATACGTCCTGATTCGTCCAGTTCGGCGGATTCAAACCCCATTGTGGCTCGCTGGGGATGAAAATGACCCTTGCCGATCAGATGGGTGCGGTAGCCGGCACCTTTCAGTTCTCCGGCAAGAGTATGCGGATAATCGGAAGGTATAGGTCCCTGGCCCCGCCCCATACCTAATATCCCGGTATGCCACTGATTCTGCCCTGTCATCAGGGACGCCCTTGCAGGCAGACAGGACGGCACGGCGGAATAGGCATGACTGAACCTGGCCCCTCTGCTCGCCAGGGAATCAAGGTTGGGTGTGGATATATATTCATTGCCGTCGGCGGCAAGCGCATCTCCACGCATCTGATCACACATAATCAAAATAATATTAGGTTCCGACATAATAAACCCCATGTAAACGATAAGTAAAAAACAAAGCGTTCAAGAAGATTCTAAACAAAAATTGAGCTCGAATCAACAAAAATAGGGGCGTGGCCGAAAAGGTGCAAAATGAGAAATATAGTAACACAAGATGCTTTCATAGTATAGCACGCACCCCTGCGTGCGCTCTGGACAGGCAAGATGCCTG
>PUNP01000412.1 GCA_003551785.1 Candidatus Brocadiaceae bacterium
ACGCCCAGCACCGCGCCCGACAAACTCGCCTGGTCGCTGAAGGGCAGATTACAGAACATAATGCGGCGTGAGCGCCCCAAGGCTTTCAGTCGCAAATACGCCTACCGCTCGGTAGGCACGGCGAACAGGGAGCGAATTGAAAATTACATAGAGCACCAGTTCGGCCATCACCGCATGGCGGAGCCGCGTGTGCAGGCGCGCCTGGCAAAATACCAGCGTGAATATCCGGAAGTTGACCTGTCCGATGTGTTTTCTCTGGCAATAACTTCTGCTATATTGAGCAGCCATTCCCCAACGGGGATATTTAATTGAAGCCCAGGGTAGAAGGCCCTTCAGGCCATCAAACCTGGGCTGTAATTAAAAATCCTCTTCGAGGAAAACGGCTTCGGCCCGCCTTTTTTTACACCAACGGCCGATTCCATATCATGCGACAAGCTTACCGTTTTGGGCATTAAATTCTCGTTTTAAGCATTATTAACACCATTTCAACATTTGTTTTTTAACCTGTTTATGTCCTTTCCGGAGGAGACCTTAGGCTTGCCGATAGCTTAGGTTCCCCCCATTTTTTTTACCTTCTCTAAGTTTGTTTACCCCCTTTCACTCCAATAATCTTCACTGAGAGCCTTAATCAGTTGATGTAATACGCAATTTGTGTAGTGCCGACTTGTTTTGCAGTGTTTTCCTCGAATATTCCCCTTCGGTCATTTGCAAGCATCATCGGTTTGTGTTATAATAGTGCCGACCTGATAATCTTGAATCCGGAGATATTGCAATGTTCGTTAAAGAAAATGAAAGAAAAAAAGATGGGAAAACTTACAAGTATTACTATATCGTCAAATCCTACCGGGATCCTGACGGCACATCGCGTCACCAGTACCTGGCTAATATCTCAGACCTGCCAATGCAAACCATTGATGATATGCGGGCGCTGCTCAATGGCGATTTGGTGACAAAGGAAAATGACGTGGAGTATCATCAAGGCGACAGCCTGCGTGGGGCAGGTCAGATGGCGCTATGGAGAGCCTGGAAAAAATCAGGTCTGCTCAAAGTGCTGGAGAAGTTCCTCACAAAAACCCAGTGTCTTTCCGTTTTTGCTATGACAGCCTCCAGAATACTTAACCCCGCCTCCAAGCTCGCCCTCAAGGCGGAGTGCGCCGATACTTTTTGGGCAAAGGGGATGGCCGATAATCGCCTTGATGAGGATACTTTGTATGAGGTGATGGATAGGTTGGAAACAAGCTTCGAAGAAATTCAGAAAAAACTTGCCGAATCTCAACCAGAGGCACCCACGCTTATGCTATATGATACTACCAGCACGTATTTTGAGGGCACAGAAGCGGAAAACGGCGAGTATGGGTTCAGTAAAGATAAGCGTTTTGACAGATATCAGGTTGTCATAGCGCTGGTATGTGACAAGCAGGGACGCCCTCTTGCCGTGGAGCTTTGGCCCGGAAATACCACGGATGTAGATACAGTTCAGTCTCAGATCGATATGCTCAGAAAACGTTTCGGCATAGAGCATGGCATATTTGTTGGAGATAACGGGATGCATTCCAAAGTTAACCTCGATTACATAACCGAGAAAGGCTTAAGCTATATCATAGGTGGAGAGTATCATAAAAAGAAAAAGCTGCTATGCAGCATGAGCCAGGGGCAGAGGGAGCTTTTCGTCAAAGAAGGCACTTATGAATGGGTCGAGGACGGGGTGAGATATATTGCATGTCATAGTGAATGCCGCCGTCACAGAGAAAAAACGCGTCGTGAGGATAGGATGGAGTATGTGGAAGAACAGCTCAAGCATTTGAAAAAAAGCGCTTCAGGCGGTCGCTATTATACAAAGGAGCGACTTTGGGCTAAAATAGATGGTATTCTCCGAGAGAAGAAGGTTAAATCGCTTTGGAATATCGAACTGGAGCCATTGGAAGAGGCGAAAGATGATAAGCAGAAGATACTCATAGCACTTAGCTTTTCCAAAAACATGGTAGAGCTCAAGAAACGCCGGGCTATGGACGGCAGTTATCTGTTGGAGACAAGCGTCGAATCCGACGAAATGAAACCACAGGAGGTTGTCGAGAGTTACAAGAGCTTGCAGAAGGTGGAGAGGAGCTTTCGCACGATAAAGAGTTTCATCAAAGTGCGGCCTGTGTATCATCATCTTTGGCGCAGGATTCGAGCGCATGTGCTTATATGTTTTTTGTCTTATTATCTAACGTGGTGGATGAGAGAGGAGCTTAAAACCAAAGGCATAAATACGGAATTGACAACAGTGCTGAAACGCTGGGATCAGCTTTCCCTATCTGAGTTGAGAGTCAAGGCGGATGCTGATACAGTAGTTCAGTGGAACTGGTCTCTGGGCGAAGTGGGCGTGAAGGTGAAAGAGGAGATTGAGCAGGTTGGCTTATGGAACTCGCTCAACAGCTACAAATCCCAATGTAGTGCCCTCAGACGAGACATTTGAAGATGCCTGAAATGCCCTGAGATGCGCCTGTTATGCTTTTTAAAGCATAACAGGGTTTTTCTGAAAATAGAAAAATCGGGGGAACCTAAGATAACAAAACATCTGTGGAAAACCATACAGAGTAAAGCTAACCCTTGATTATGTCCGAAAAACAAAAACCAAACCACACCG
>PUNP01000034.1 GCA_003551785.1 Candidatus Brocadiaceae bacterium
CAGAACTATGATTTTTACCAGGAAGAATATGAAGAATCCGCTCGTAGAAGATTAGAACGACTGGGAAAGCTGCCGGATGCTTTGAACAACAACAATTTATTTGTAATGTATCATCCAATAATTCCCCTTACCGACAAGGGCAACATGGGCATGGAAGCACTGATACGGTGGCGAGATGGCATGAAATTTCTTAAACCGGAAGATTTTATACCCATTGTGGAGCAAACCCGTTTAATCAATCAGGTAACCGAATGGGTCATTCGTAAAGTAACAACAGACTATCATGAACTGAGCAGTATTGATCCATCGATTTACATCACCGTCAACATGTCACAGAGAAATCTCCATGAACATACATTATTTGACAGCATCTTCAGACAACAAGAGGCCTCTTTGATTCCGGAAGGGGCATTGCAGGTAGAGATCACTGAATCAACCTATATGCACGATCGGCCTGTCGCAGAATCCTTTTTGAAACAACTGAGAAATAGGGGAGTACAGGCCATTTTAGATGATTTCGGGACCGAATATTCTTCCCTTTCATGTCTTTGCGATCTACCCGTGCAAAAAGTGAAAATTGACAGAAGATTCATTTCGAACATGAGCACGGACATTGATGCGGAAATGATAGTGAAAACTTTTATCGACCTCTTTCATCACATGAACCTGGAAGTCGTGGCGGAAGGGGTTGAATCGAGGGAAGCCCTTGATCGTCTCAAACGTAAAGGATGTGACTATGGACAGGGATTCTATTTTTCACGCCCCATGGTTATCGAGGATGCGATTAGGTGGCTGGGAAAAACAGGTGTTGGGATGGAAAGCTGTTAGTTTGTCATGCAGCACTATTAAGCCTTCTTCGAACAGTTCCAAACATTTTGTGGGAACCGCTATTACCGTTTATGTATAATCGTTGAGATAATTTTTGAGTTTTCCCAGGGCGGACAGTGTATATATACATGGATAGAGTCTCTCATAATACCAAAGCTGGGCAAAGTAAAGCCCAATGGGAGAAGGCTCCAACACCTGCCCTTTACACGTCAGACGAACCAACCATTGCCCCCCCCGAACAGCCGCATCAATCATTCCAGCTCTTTGCGAACGGGCCTCCTCCGGCCCTGCAGCCACGCAGGTCAGAGCGTCAACGGCCAATGCTGTCTCTTCGATTGAACTCTCCAGACCTTTTGAGCCGCCCCATCCACCGTCCTCATTTTGATTGTCCAGAATCCAACCTATCCCCCTGTTGACGATGGGATAGGCGACAGGGTTGCGGTGAATGCCCATGATGACCCTGGCCGTACCGTAAAGCGGGTTATGTTTTTGTTCATGATTTTCATTTCCAAACCACAGCGGAACCCATGCACCGTCAGCGCTCTGGCTTTCCTGAAGGAAATGGAAGGCCCTTGTCCTCGCCCGATCCATGTTTTTTTGCAAGCGAACATTGACCTGGCCCGACCACAGGTAAAAAGCGCTGAGAGCGTGTGCTGTTAAATCGGGCGCACTTCTGTCGAACGGCAGGTTCGTCCACCCTTTACAGAAAGTGGGGATACCTCCGTCGTTATTTTGAAGCCCCAGAAGCCATTTTATTCCCCGTTCCGCCGCACGTGTGCAGTCTTCAGTTCTATTATCCCGGCTCAGATGATGGATGGCTATAAGAGCACCGGCCGTATCGTCGGCATCCGGCACTCCGCCGGGCAGATCGGTCCAGGCCCACCCACCAGGATCGGCGCCGGTGTAGGGATGGCGCGTTGTATACTGTTGATCCAGAAGCCATTCAAGTGTCTTCCCCTGCGCTATGCGTTCCGGCAGGTTGGCCGTATCGGAATACGACAATAATGAATTGACGGACAGGGTAGTCAGCCAGGTGGGCAGATTGGTATCCACCGGCCAGCTGCCGTCCTCGCGCATGGATTGAAGAATGAAATCTACCCCTTTCTGCACAACAGCGTTTTTATGCCGACCGGCGCCGATAAGGCTCATCACAACGAACGCCGTCAGCGGAACAGCCTCGAGAAAGCCACCGTTTTCCGGTTGGATACGGGCGAGGACCCTCATAGCTCCGTTTTTGGCAGCCGACCTTATCATCCTGGTCACCGGATTCATGGTGGGGTTGTTTTCCAGGTTAGCCAGCCCCATCGAGATGAGTGCCGGGAGCGCATAGCTCACCACGGAAAGCGGTAGCCAACGAAACAGTGCCCGTGGCATCAGGGACAACTCAAACGGAAGGGGCTGGATGTGTGGCCACAATCCGTTCCCGTCGCCCGGGGGCAAACCAGCCAGCGCGCACATGGTAAGAATAGGAACGGAAAAAGTTTTATCGTCCCGATATTTCCTGTCCACGGCCGCTGCAAGCTCTTTGCTTTCGAGTCTGCCGGCATGCGGGAGCAGCCATCGGCGTGTTCGGTCAATCAATTCTCCATATTTATCCCGTTCATCGACGGCATTCAAAGCGGCCCAGCAGAGCATGGTGGTGCTTATATTGCTCTGACTCTTTACCGTATCTCCCCATCCCCCGTCGTCATTAACATGATCGGCAAGCCATTGCAGCCCTTTGTCGATAAATTTGCTATGCTCACGTGCATCGTCAGAATGCAGGGCGAAGACGGCGGTAGCGGTGGCAAGAGCGCTGC
>PUNP01000755.1 GCA_003551785.1 Candidatus Brocadiaceae bacterium
CCGCCGTTTGAGAAACCGTTTGTACACACTGTAAATTTTGAATGCCTCAAAAATGACATTTAAAACATTGTAGTTCAATCTGTTATATTAAAAAATGCCGTTGGTTTATGAAATATGCAGGCTATATGTCGTAAGCTTCGAGCAAAAACGTGAATTGTGCAACAGTTTCTTTTGAAAATAAAAATACAGCCACGACGAATCACAGTTTACCGGATACTGAACGCCATAATTTAAAGCATGGATCAGAATCCATCTTTGTAAACGCCTTTTTCGGTAATAATCGCGGTAATATTATCGACCGGTGTAACATCAAAAGCAGGGTTATACACATCCACACCCTCAGGAGCGGTCTGATGCTCTCCCCAATGAGTAACTTCCTGTGCATCGCGCTGCTCAATAGGTATTTCATCACCGGTATTGAGGTTCATATCGATAGTTGAGGTAGGGGCCGCTACGTAAAAGGGGACACCATGCTCTTTCGCGAGTATACTCAACCCGTAAGTGCCTATTTTATTAGCAGCATCGCCGTTAGCGGCGATCCGGTCGGCCCCCACTATGACGGCATTGATACGGCCTTCGCGCATCACCTGGGCGGCCATATTATCACAAATCAGGGTAACGGGTATTCCCTCCTGCATGAGTTCCCACGTGGTCAGTCTCGCGCCCTGGAGCAGAGGACGGGTTTCATCGGCGAAGACGGATATATCTTTTCCGACTTCTTTAGCAGCATAAATCACGGCAAGTGCGGTTCCATAATCGGCGGTGGCGAGAGCGCCCGCGTTACAGTGCGTTAAGATAGTATGGCCGTTTTCGATGAGTTCAGCACCGTTATGCCCAATTTGGCGACAGATGTGGCGGTCTTCATTTTGAATGGCAAGTGCCTCTTCAAGCAGCCGGCGTCGGAGTTCGGTAACACCTAAATCGGTATTTTCCATTGCCACACGTTCGAGCCGCTGTAGCGCCCAGAACAAATTGACGGCGGTCGGGCGGCTGGTTTCAAGATACGCCTTGTGTTCGCGCAGGTCGGCGATGAGGTCGGCGGTATCCTGCGCATCGGTCTTTTTCAGGCCAAGCACCAGCCCCATCGCGGCGGCTATACCTAAAGCCGGAGCGCCGCGTATACTGAGAACCCGTATAGCGCGCCACATACGTTCAATATCCCTGCATTCGATATGCTCGAACCGGCCCGGCAGTTGGGTCTGATCGATCAGCTCGGCATACCCGTCCTCATCACCCACCCAGCTTACAGTTTCAATCGGCATAAGACCACACCTGAAAAAGAACTCGATAAAAGATTTAGGAAAAGAGGTGGTGCCAGAGGTGGGATTCGAACCCACACGAGCGTTAAAGCCCACCGGTTTTTGAGACCGGTGCGTCTGCCATTCCGCCACTCTGGCACTCAGGGTACCTCTCAAAACTTAACTGCCTTTCAATAAACAACTTACGTGTCAGTAAATATAGAAAATGACAGCGGTGAATGATCGCCACCTTATTATGTGGACTGCGGAATGTACTGTTTTGAAAAATTAAATTAAAAAACATATCTACATTCCATTCAACCTTCCACCAAGGTGTGACAAATTATAATCGAAAGAGAAGCCTTTGTCAACAACACAATTTCAGCTTGAGTTATCTCCAGTCAAGTGCACAAAAGTGTGTCATTTCACAACGGTATTGTATATACATTATGAATGTGAACATGGATATTTACATACCCAAAATGCCAGAAAACTTGTCATCTTCCGACCTAAATAAGAAAAAATTGCCCGACGTCCTCATCATTTAGCCCTACACCAATCTCTTTAAATTACTATTCTTCATTACACTACATCAACATCATGTACTTAATCATCGTACACATTTGATTAACGACCCCTTTTTAACTATGATAACAGTTTAACGGGGGTTAACTTTATTATGGAGGTTTACGCATTGGATGGCATAAGGATTCATCAACTGGCAAAATCACTGGATTTAGGTCTTAGCAGTACAGACCTGATCGCAATTTGTCAAGAAGCAGGGATGAATGGTATCAAGCATCACTTCCAGAAATTAACCTCCCAAGAAGCAGACATGATCAGGAAGACAGCCCGGCAATATAAGCAAAAAATGTCTGCCTCCAGGCAGAATGAAAGATTTTCCGAATATTTCCCCAAAATATCCGGAACAAACGATGCATTTATTGACCTGGAATCCATCCTCGACCTTAATCACCTCCAGCGGATGATGAAAGATTTCTATGAACTCTCCGGGATTCCCGTTTCTCTGATTGATACGGAAGGGAACGTGCTGGCCGGTATCGGATGGCAGCGGATATGCACCGAATTCCACAGAAAGCATTATGAGACCCGTAAAAACTGCATCGAAAGCGATACAAAACTTTCCATGGGCGTGCCGGTTGAGGATTTCAATCTCTACAGATGTAAAAACGGGCTGTGGGATGCCGCAACCCCTGTTGTGATTGAAGGGGAAACGGTCGGCAACGTGTTTACCGGACAGTTCTTTCTTGAGGTGGAAGAAATCGACCGTGAATATTTCTTAAAACAGGCAAAACGCTGCGGTTTCAATAAAAAAGAATATTTAAAAGCTCTGGATCAGGTTCCGGTCTTTAACAGAGACACA
>PUNP01000859.1 GCA_003551785.1 Candidatus Brocadiaceae bacterium
CGGGGCTCCAGGTCGGCGAGGCGCGCCTTCATGCTGAATTTCGTCTTTGGGAGGTTGATTGTATCTTTGTAGTTCATTTTTAAGTGCAGAATATAAATTTTCAGCCCGGCATTTGCCGGGCTGAAAATTTTGAGCTATTGCTGAATCAACAATGGATTGTCGTTGTCGATGTGGCGGTTGTTAACGCACCGGCAATGTTTTTTTTTTCAGCTTGCATCTTCAAGACGCTTGCGCTGTTGTTGAAGGACGTCGAACAGGACCTGCGGAGTATCTGAGACACTTTCCCTGTATATTTTTTCTATGCGGTCGATTTTAGCAAGGTTCTCTTCCACTCGCATCGCGAACTGCCGCTCGTAATCTTCCTTCGTGTATTCTTTCCCGAGCACATCTTTAAACAGCGATTTCAGGTCTTCATACTCGGGGATAAGGCCGGTGGGGCGTTCGACAGCACCGACGTCTCCGTGAACGCGCAGTTCCATCCATTTGAGCCAGACGCGCTTATCGTGCATCCCGTTCAGGTATCCACCATTTTCATCTTTAAGAAAGTAGTTGGTGCCGAAAACCTGGGGTTCGCCGTCGAGTTTCTCAACGATATCCAGGTTGTTCTGAACGTATCTGCCCAGCGGCAGCGATACAAAGTCGATATTCGACATGGGCTGGAACACCCGCACGCCTTCCTGCCCGAGCGTAGCCGCGGTGGTTTCGGATTCCAGAGACGCTCCCTTTGTAATTATGCCGTGCGTCCAGTCGAAGCCCTGTTCAACCGGCACGCTGGTATCGGAATCGCGCCCGCCGTAAATAACGCCGCAAACGGGCACCCCGGCGGGGTCGTTGAGGTTTTCGTCGCAGTTCTCCAGCTCCGCCAGCGACACGGTATACCGCGCGTTTTTATGCGAAGGTGTGATCTCAGCGCCTTTATCGTCTTTTTTCCCTTTAAACCACTCGCCGCTGTGGTTGTAGCCGGATTCAGGGATTTCACGCCCCATCCCGAGCCAGTAGGGTTTTTCGTCTTTAAGCAGCACGTTTGAGAAAATGACCTCTCCGGGCTTGTTGAGCGCATCCCATATAATTGGGTCGTCCTCCGGATTGACGTCCCTGATAATTCCGAAAATCCCCGCCTCGACATTTACCGCCCGCAGGTCTCCGTCGATTGGGCGCAGGTAAGCTATGTCGTCGCCGACGATCGTTTCGCCCGGTATCATGGCGGTGGACGTCTTGCCGCAGGCGCTGGGGAAAGCGCCACAGAAGTACGAGCGTCGTCCGCCGGGGCCGTTTACACCCATAAGAAGCATATGCTCGGCGAGCCAGCCCTCTTTATCCGCTTTCCTTATGGCCATGCGAAGGCTGAGTTTTTTCAATCCCACCGTGTTGCCGGCGTATTGAGTGTTTGCGCTGTACACTATACTTTCAACGGGGTCGATGTAAATCCTTCTCTTATCAACGTTTTTACTGACGCCTCCCTCCAGTTCTCCGGCGCTGTGAACGACGCGGAAGAAATCATCGGAGTCGCCCATCGAGCGGAACTGTTCGTAGCCCGGCCGATAAAGAATGTCCTCGCTATGACCTACATAAGCGCTGTCGGTCAGCTGCATGGCAGGAATTGAGAAGGGCGAGTTGATGGGGCCAAGACAAAAAAATCGCACCAGCATCTGTTTGCCCTGCATGATACCCGAAAGCAGGGAGTGCATTTCTTCGAGACCTTTTGTTTTCTCGATCGAATTCAGCCTTTCACCGAGATCGACGCCTTCTTCAAGCAGGTATCTGGTTTTGTCCTTGTCCCTGGCCTGGTCGTTATATCCGTCAAAATGAATGGTATGCCCTTCCATTGCAAGCTTCTGCTCCTCTCCGTTGCGTATCGAGAGTTCGCGAATATAGTCTATGTCCTCCTGCGAATCGGTAATGACCGACACGCTCTCGGGGTCGCACAGCTGAACATATTCCGCAACGAATTTGTGCAGAAGGGTGTTTTCGATAGCCGACAGCTTACGATAGTTTTCGTTGTCAAGCCTGTTTTTCAAAACTTCGTCATAGTTTTTCATACTTCTTTTCCCTTTTTAAAAAAGTTTGCGTTATGGGTGCCAGACGTGTGGGGTTTCGCCGATTTTTATACGGCAAATGTTATACCGTAATTTTCCTTTTGAGTCAACTGACAACCGCTCATATAAATGAAAAACTTTGACATTGATTATTAAAATGTTGTATAATGGGCAGCAGACTGGCGGCAGGGCGTCGTTGAAATAAAAAATTAAGAATTAGAAATTAGGAATGAGGAATTAACCCGCATATTTCACGCGTCCCCAGCGGCGCATATGCTTCATAAATCTTCACTTGCAGTATACTAGTACAGCTGCGCTCGATTTTTTCGCATCGGCACCACTGGGATCGCGTGAAATATGCGGGTTAGCTCTTGCGTAAAAATACGCTGCGGATCGCTTCCAAATAACCATATTCGTGCAGATCGTCCGGCTGCAAATAGCTTGTCTCGGTCCATTCGTTCCAGCTGTTTATGGTGATAAGCGGGGGTTGGTCCGGGTGGGCATCGATGTAATCGCGTGCTGCATAAAAAGCCTTTGCGATCTCGCCTGGCGTGTTGTTCTTTACGATGCCGGGACGGAACGTTTC
>PUNP01000833.1 GCA_003551785.1 Candidatus Brocadiaceae bacterium
CCCCGGGCCCGGCGCCCCGAGCAGGCCGACGTTGACCGCCGGCACATCGCTGCGCTCCCGTGATGCGTCAGTCGCTCCCATGCGTCCCGCCCAGAACCTCTTCCAGGTTGCCCAGCAGATCCGCTTCCTGGTACGGCTTGCCCAGGTAGCGATCCACGCCGATCTCCATGGCGCGCTGGCGGTGCTTCTCGCCGGTACGCGAGGTGATCATGATGATGGGGATGTTCTGCAGCCGGGTGTCGTTGCGCATGTGCGTGGCCAGCTCGTAGCCATCCATGCGCGGCATCTCGATATCCAGCAACATGGCATCCGGCACGCGGTCCTGCAGCTTGGCGACGGCGTCAACACCATCGCTGGCGGTGAGCACCTGCATGTTGTTGCGCTCCAGCAGCCGCGTGGCAACCTTGCGCATGGTGATGGAGTCGTCCACCACCATCACCGTGGGCGCCTCTTCCGTGTCGTCGGCTTCCTCGCCGTCGACGGGGGACACAGGTTCCGCGGCGTCGTCCTGGACATGGGCGGCGGCACCCTGGCGCATCAGCGCACTCATCTCCAGGATCAGGACCACCCGGCCATCCGCGAGAATGGTGGCACCGTAGATGCCGGGCACGTTGCTGATCTGCGGGCCGACGGATTTGACCACGATCTCCCGGGAGCCGATCAACCCCTCAACCTGCAGCGCCAGGCGATGATCACCGCTCTGCAGCAGCACGAGGGGGATCCGCCCGCCCTGCCCGGTGAGATTGGGCTCACCCTCGGCGAGCATGAGTGACAACGCGGTGACCTGGTAGTCCTGCCCGGCGTAGTGGTAACGGGCACCGTCGCCCTGCGCCAGGTAGGTCTCCATCTGGTCCCGGGTCACGCGAACCACGCCGTCGATACTGGTCAGCGGGATGGCATAGGCCTGCTCCCCGGAGGTGCACAGCAATGCCTGGTTCATGGCCAGCGTGAACGGCAGACGCACGGTGAACTGGCTGCCTCGTCCGCGCTCGGAGTCGATCTCTAGGGACCCCCCGAGCTGCTTGATCTCGGCGTTGACGACATCCATGCCGACGCCGCGGCCGGCCACCTGGGTGACTTCCTGGGCGGTGCTGAAACCCTGGGCGAGCACGAACTGCATGGTCTCCCGATCGGTGAGCTCGCGTTCGTCGCGCAGCAGTCCGCGCTCCTTGGCCTTGTCACGGATGGCATCCAGGTCCATGCCGGCGCCGTCGTCGCTGACCCGCAGCACCACCTCGGCGCCTTCGCGATCCAGCGCCAGCTGGATCTGGCCGGCTTCGGGCTTGCCGGCGGCGCGGCGGGCCTCCGGGGTTTCGATGCCGTGGGCGACGGCGTTTCGCAGCATGTGTTCCAACGGCGCCACGACGCGATCCAGGACGGTGCGGTCCATCTCGCCCTGGGCACCATGGACTTTGATGCGTGCCTCGCGGCCCAGCTCACCGGCTGTCTGGCGCACGATGCGGCGCAGCCGCGGTACCAGGCTGGCAAACGGCACCATGCGCGTGCGCATGAGGCCGTCCTGCAGTTCGGTGTTGACCCGGGACTGCTGTAGCAGCAGCGTCTCCGATTCCCGCGCCAGATTGTCCAGCATGGTCTCAATGCTGGAGAGGTCATTGACCGACTCCCCGAGGCTGCGGGACAGCTCCTGCATGCGGGAGAAACGATCCAGCTCCAGGGGATCGAAGGCCTCCTCGTCCTCGGCAACGTCGCCGGGGCTGGCAGGCTCCGCGACATCACCTTCACGGTCGTAGCGGTAGAGAATCTGCGCCTCTGTTTCGATCTCCAGCGTGCGGAGCTGATCGCGTAGACGCTGAACGGTCTGGTTCATTTCCGTAAGATTGAACCGAAATGCCCCCACCTGCTGATCCAGCCGCGCGCGGTAGATGCTGACCTCGCCAGCGTAGTTGACGAGGTTATCCAGGAGGTCGGCGCGCACGCGAATCTGGTCGCCGCCAGTGCGGACCGCTTCGCCGCGGGCGGCCGCGTCCTGTCCGCTGGCGGCCGGCGCAGCAGCCTGGGCCGGCAGCACGTCCCCGGTGGGCTTTGCTTCATCCGCGGCCGGAGGTTGCGCCACCGCCCCGGGACCCTCCCACTGCTCGAGTTCCTGCAAAAGATCGTCGGCCGCGGCCAGCGGTTCACCCTGCTCGGCACGCTGCCGCATGAGGTGCAAGCGGTCGTGGCTGCGCTCGAGGAGATCCAGCAGATTGCCGTCGGGCCGGATGGCACGCTCGCGCACCGACACCAGCAGCGTCTCGAGAGCATGACTAAGGTTGGCCACCGGCGTGTACCCCGCCATGCGCGCACCACCCTTGAGGGTGTGCAGGGCACGCTCGAGTTCCTGCACGCGGGAGTTGTCATCGGGATCGTCGGTCCAGGCCTGGACTGCACCTTCCATGACCTGCAGGATTTCGGCGGCCTCTTCCACGAACACGTCCATGAGTTCGCGGTCGCCCTCGGCGTCGGCGGACGCGGCCTCGGTGACCGCCTCGGCGATCTGGACGGCCGAGGTGCCCCTGGCGGCTTCGATCTGCCGAATGGCGTCCGTGGCATCACCGCTGCTGCCGTGCTCACGCGTGGCCACCACCATTCCGGTGAGACAGTCGTAGCCGGAGCGCAGGGCC
>PUNP01000621.1 GCA_003551785.1 Candidatus Brocadiaceae bacterium
CTTCGCCCTGGAGTGTCCACCGGAGGGCGCCGATCATCACATCCCGGTCGATGCCCTCCAGATGCGTGGCCGTATGGGTCGCAGGATGCCCGCCGTACATGCCGTTCATAACAACGCGCCCTCGGCCGACCTCGCCCGCGCCCACGACTGTTTTGCCCGAACTCTCTTCGCTCAGGAGAGAAACGGCCTCGGCCGGGGCAAAGACGAACCTGTCGGAATACATCTGCTCGGCCGTCTCTCCGCTGTCGTAGCCGGGCAGGAAGTCAAAATCCCTGAAATACTCTCTGTCCAGCGCGACTTTGACTTCGGTCTCCATGCTCTGCTGCACCGTGCCCGTCATGATGATCTCCGGGAACAGCGGAATCTGACCGAAAGGCGACCTTTCGGCGCCGATGGCGTCGTGGCAGAAAATCAGCGAACCGCCGGCTTCAACCACATACGCGCGCAGATTGTCGACCCAACGCGGGTCTTCATCATCGGCCAGGCGGGTCGTGTTGGGCACGATCACTGTCCGGAACTCCAGGAGGTTGTCGAGCGAGAGGTGCGAGAACTCGCTCACTCCAAAACCGGCCTCTTCCACCGTGTCAACGATGGCGCTGACCCCGGCGCTGCGTCCACCGGCGGCCGATGCGTTGTATATGCCGACATCAGCGCCATAGACCGACTGAATGGGAAAAGCAAAACATACGGCAGCAGCAATCACGGCGATCAAATGTGTCATCTTTCTCATCAGATAATCCTCCTGAACAGGAAAAAGGTCTGTATACATACTGTAAACTTTTTTGGTTCACCTGTCAAATGCAGGGGGTGGAGTGCGGTGCGCAGCAGCAGCGGAGCACCGCTTTCACTTCTCCTTCACCCGACCCGTCTTTTCAAAATTAAATCTTTTTTCGTAAGTCCTCAGAGTTCATATCCTCGCTCTTTCATGCGATTAGCGATCATGTCAGCAGGCACACTTCTCACTTGACATCGTTTTTCTAACGCGATCGATGAAGCAATGGCGGCAGCCTCCCCCATAGCAAGACAATCGGCTGATATCCGATAACTCCCCAAGGCTTCGTGATCTCCTCCAATACACCTTCCCACGACCAAGAAGTCGTCAATACCCCTCGGCAGCAGAGCTCCATAAGGCACATGGTACGGCAAGACTTTCTGGAGAAAAATACAAGGGTCTTGGCTTGTTCGTTGATGGATATCAATCGCTTGCTTTACAGTAAAGATACCGTCGTCCCGTTTGCGGCCAGACAGCAAATCGTCAATAGTGATCATTTCGTCACATTCAATACGGCGGCTCTCACGTATTCCCGGAATCGAGGCCATCGGCCCAAAATTGGCTTCCTTAAATTCATCGAAATTGTCCTTCAACTGTACAAATGCCTCGAACGCTTGACGGCGTAACTCGATAAGTGCTTGCGATAGCTCTTCTGCATCCGTCGGGTTATATCCATACACATGAGATGACCAGCTAGTTGAATACTTTGTTGCCGGCATTGAGTTCAGACGAGCGCGCTTATACGGGAACACATTTGCCTGATCGAGCTTTTCTTCCAGCTCGGTTAGCATAGCCCCAAACGTGCCCTTCGGGATGAACTGACCACCATACTCCTGTATAATAACAGGAAGACTTATTGCCTGGCATGCGTTGTCCTCTTCTCGCCCAGTCTTATAGTCTGCACCCGCTTGGACCGCGATATCTCCGTCTCCAGTCGCATCAATTATGATGGAGGCCAGTACGGCCCTCCTCCCGGATTTTGACTCTACAATGACGCCGTGCAGCTGATCGTCCTCCTTAATGACATCAACGCATCTAGCAAGGTACAGCGGACGCACCCCAGCGTTTTCCAGCAACCGATCAAAGTATTGCGGAACATAGTGCCGATTGTACTTACGCATCATATTCTCATACCGAGTCTCATTGTACCCTTCTTGCCGAAGCCAGGTCATCAGTTCACGGACGAAGCCACCTTTTGTCGCGCAATCCTGGATACCGCCGATGCAATGCGTAATCATGCCCCCGGGCATCGCTGAGTTCTCAATCATCACAACCTCAAGACCCAAACGGCCCGCGCAAATGGCGGCTGCCACCCCAGCAGTTCCACCACCACAAACCACGACATCCGCTTGACACAGAACCTTCACTTTTCTCTCCGGTTCTACGATAAATTCAGGCATAGTTGATCCCCCCTTTCAAAGGACTATTCCCACACCTTAACATAAACGGACATCCGCATTGCTTGTTGTTATCTTCGACCTTGCATTTCATGCTTGACCTTCCTCGTTTTGAATAAAAACATCCAAGTATACTGTTTTCGCCCCAGCGGGGCTCTGAATATACAGCTTATGTTGCACCTTCGGCCCTAAGGAGAACCGTCGATTTTTGCTTTTTCAATACTGATGTTGTTGACAAAATAGGTGCCGGGCGTTCGAAAACGAAGAACTCCCCTTGCTTTGCCAATGGTTTCCCCGCCGGCGCGCTGGCGTGCACCTCTCCCCACCAGGGGTGTTTCTTTCAATTCGGCCGTATGGGCATAATAGTTCCAGCCCTGTCGGAATACAGTCGCCTGGTTGATCGACCACCAGTTCTCGTAGCCTTCGTGGGGACCGCCCGCGAAATCAACC
>PUNP01000866.1 GCA_003551785.1 Candidatus Brocadiaceae bacterium
CGACATTGTTTTCGATACCGTAGTAAGAAATAATATTCGGCTGGCCGAAGCGCCGAGTTACGGTTTACCGATTATGGATTATGACAAATCTTGTTACGGCACGGAAGATTTCCGTTCGCTGGCAAGAGAAGTGATTGAAATGGCAGAGGATATGGAAATGCCCGCAGATGATTGGGCTACGCCACCTTTGCCGGATGAAGAGTGATATTTGCTTTAATGTTTTGCTCGTTAGTATAATGAATGATGATGTAACACAGACATTTTTGTCTGTATTTATACAGTAAGTCCCCAGAAAAGTACAGAGCGGAACTACCTGTCTGCGTCGTGTTCGAGGCGGAACGCAACTTAAGGTGATTTCGGGCAGAGAACCGCCAACTGAATATTTAAACCAATTTATCATCAAGTTAAATCTTTTACAGAGGTTGAAAATGGGTGAAGATAGAAATACTCAACAGGAAAAATTGACCCCTCATCACACTGCATCGTTCCAATCCGGGGGTTCCACTGATGGGGAGGTTAATGCTAAAGAGAGAAAATATGTGGAGGTTGGGGTAAACGCCGATAATAATGCACTACAGGAAGATAACGGGGCTGGTGAAAACGGGGAAGATAAACAAAAAGCATCACATCAAATGGTAGATGTAGATAAACAGCCCGGGCGTATGCAATATCCTTATGCAACGCACGGGCCCGCACCGGAAAACAGTGATAATGAGGAAAATGAAGGCGGAAATGTATTAGACAAAATCATGGACGGTGACAGCGTTTCTGCACCTTTTGTTCTGGGAGTTATCATTGTGGCAGCTGTTCTTTTTGTCGGATTGATGTTGGCATCGCAGCGTCGTCAGATGAATGAACTGGAGGGAAGGATAGAGCATATAGAAAGTTATTTTGAAATTTTAGATCAGCATTCAGAGTGATTCTTGTTATTCGACGGTAAAGATCATGGGAAAGAACAGGTATGTAAGCGATTTGTTTTGGGTCATTAAGGGGGAAATATCCGGTATGGCGCACCCCGGTTCGAGGGCGGAGACCTGGGAAGCATTACGGGAGGAAGGAATAGGGGCCGTCGTTACGTTGACTACCCGCGCTATCGCTCCGCCAATATATAAAAAATATGATATGGATTACCTTCATTTGCCCATAAGAGATTTCACCCCTCCAGAGCAACAGCAAATAGATGATTTTATTGAGTTCTGTAAAGAGCAAAAAGAAGCAGGCAAGGCGATACTTGTACATTGCCAGGCTGGTATCGGACGTACCGGCGTAATGCTGGCATGTTATCTTGTTAATAAGGGTTACAGTGCTTCCGAAGCGATCAAAAATATCCGCCGCCTGCGCCCAGGTGCATTGGAGACGGTTGAACAGGAGAATGCCGTATTTGAGTACGAAGCCCGGCAATAGGTGCATGCTTTTTCCACTGAATATTTACAATACTTCACTTTAGTCAGGAGCGAAGACCAATGAGTGGTGTAGCCAATCCGGTCAAATCTATTGAAAAGATATATAATGAAGAGTTGCGTGAAGTGCCTTATCCTCTATTTATGCGATGTTTCGACCGTCTTTTCCTGGCGCCCCCAAAACCCGATCCTGCAGAGCCTTCACCGGAGCTTAAGGATGATTTTCGTGCCGTATGTATGGCTGCTGAGAGAGGTATAGCCGATCCTGAAGGACGCGGTAAGGATAGGATCAAAGAATTCTATGAGTACGTTTATCCGGTATGGAGAGAGAAAATCAATGAAGCGGATTTTAAGGAATTTCAGGATATTTTAGATGGTGAAGCACTTAAGCAATACCGGCAGGACCAGACCGCCAAGAAGGCTGCTTCAGAAGAGGGATTACTCACTTCCATTGAGGACATTTATGAATGTGGAGGCGGCGAGGAAAGTGCGGAAGATATGCACTCGCGCTTTGAAAAAGCTATGCAGGCAGCTTTGAAAGCAGAGGAAGCTAAAGGGGATCAACAAGTTAAGTCGGATGAGCAAAAAGAAGATACAGGCGTATCCCAAATGCAGCAGGGCGAAACACCGGAAAGTAGTGATGATAGTGAGGATGATGTTGTAGTTTTACAATCTTCAAATGACTTAATCCAAGCTGTCACTTCCGGCAAAATTGAATTGAAGTATACTGATATGCAGCACAAGACCCCTTTTGCGAGTTATTACTTTCAGGATAAGCGAGTTGTTGTGAGGTTAGTTAAAAGTGAGCATGCATATTATCTTTATATAACTTATCCTGTTGGTTTTATAAACAGGGATGATGCTGATCAAAAGATATTATCTGTTACTTCACGCTTGAGTTATTCAGAGCAGAAGGATTTTGAATACAAGCTCCAGGGCCGTCATTACGCCCTTAAGCTTAAATTTGGCCCTAAAGCAACGCATTTAGCCTGCAGGACGGAGGCCGCTTTGCGCCCTAAAACCTTTGTTAAAGCATTAGCAGAGCTTGACAAGCATTTATCAAAAATAGTTGAGGTCTTTCAGGGTCAAAAGGCAGATGACATTAAATAGGCGCTTAGTTGCCGTACATCGTTAACAAAATGAGGATGTACGAATTTTTTGTTTTTTCAGGCTGCTAAGCCTATTGTATTGAATAATTCTTTCATTTCTAGTTGAATA
>PUNP01000142.1 GCA_003551785.1 Candidatus Brocadiaceae bacterium
CGCGCCAGAGATCGCGGCCAGTATCCCCGAATACCGGCGCATCATTGCTTTCCGCAACATCCTGATCCACGCCTACGCGGATGTTGAACGATGCCATCGTCTGGGGTATCGCATCCAGTAAGATTCCCGAGTTGCGCGGCGCAGTTGTCCACCTGCTTGATGACTCAGGTGGAGTTGACTGACTGAGCACGCCTTCCGGCGACTCTCGACCCCTTGCGGACGTCAGTTCCGAGATCGGCCACCGGCCGCTCTGGTTAGTTCGTGCCAGTTCCCCGGGAGCCATACCCGTATGGCAGCCCTCGACACTCAGAGATCGCTTAGCTACGCCCTTTCCAGTAGCCGGGCTTCCGATGGAGGTTCATCACAGCGACAACAAGCAGTCTGTCTTCGCCCTCGGAATACAACACTCCGTAAGGGAATCTCCGAACCAGTGCCCGTCGGATTTCGCTATCCAGCAAGGGCCACGCTCGCGGATACGCCACGGCCCGTTGAATTGCCGAATAAACTTCGACAGAGAAATCGTATCCGAGGCCTGGCTCGATATCCTCGTAGTAGGCGACTGCCTTGCGAAGCTCGCGCTCGGCTTCAGGGTGGAGACGGAAGCTCATTGCGCCCGGTCATTCCAAATCTTCGCAAAGACCTCCTCACCCGGAATGGTTTCAACCGCCCCGGAACGGACATCCTCCAATCGTTTTCGCGCCACCGCCGCCCACTTCTCGTCGACCTTGGACTCCGGCGGATTAAGACTACGAAGGAGGGAGTCAACAACGAGTGCACGCTCTTCTACCGGGAGAGCCTCTGCCTCATCGATCAGGTCTTTGATCTTCAATCTGGCCACCTCGCACCGATATTCATTGTGTGCCAAACGCTGAATCAACCGGTTTTCGGAAGATTCGGTCGGTCCGCCCGCTGCACAATGGCGAAACGAATGTGAGCGAGCGATACGTTTGCCGCCGATACGGCAGGTTACCGCGAGCACGCAGCGCAGCACCAGCCCACCACGAGACGGCGTTCCCTGCACCGTTAACCCCCGGAGAGCGGACCCTGCATGAATGCAGAGCGAAAGTCCGCAACGGGTCAGGGAATGCCAGGAATGCTGTTCCCCATCGCGTGGACCCCTGTTCCCCTTGACTGGAATACGCATCCGAGCGGCGCGGCTTCCTATCTTGCGCAAGCCGGGCAACTGGAAGCGGCGGCGTACTCTCATATGGCTGACTGGCGAGCCTGGGCTCAGCCTCCGGCGCCGCTCGCAGGGGGCTGCGGAATAGACGGGTCTGTTACCCTTCCCGCATGTTACTGATCTTCATTGGTGGTGTAATCGGGCTCTTGGTTGGGGGCTTCCCGGGGCTTATCGTTGGTGCCGGAGTGGGATACCTGGCCCGGTGGATCCTCCGGCGCGCCCTGCGACACGGCCTGGCCATGGTGCAGTCCCAGTTCCTGGACTCCACCTTTGCCGTCATGGGGGCGCTGTGCAAGGCCGACGGGGCTGTCAGCCGCGACGAGATCAAGGCTGCCGAGGCGCTGTTCGAGCGCCTTCATCTTTCCCCCGAGCAGCGGGAGTCGGCGAAGGAAGCGTTCGAGCGCGGCAAGGCGCCAAACTTTGCCCTCGACGCAGAAGTGAGGAAGCTGGCCCGGCTCTGTCGTGGCCGCGGCCCGATGCTGCAGACCTTTCTCCAGCTCCAGTTGACGGCTATTGCCGCCAATGGCGTCGTGGATCCGGCCGAGCATGAGATGCTCGTGCGCGTTGCCCGCGGTCTCGGGCTCTCCGAGAACGACGTGGCGCGGCTCGAATCGCTGCTCCGGGCATCCACCAGCGGCTCGTCCGGCAAGGAGCAGCTCGATGATGCGTATGCGGCGCTGGGTGTTTCCCCGTCGGCAAGCGATGCCCAGGTCAAGCGGGCCTATCGGCGTCTGATGAGTGAGAACCATCCGGACAAGCTGGCGAGCAAGGGCCTCCCGGAGAACATGCGGGAGGTGGCCGAGGAGAAGACACGCGAGATCGCCGCCGCCTATGAGCGCATCAAGGTAGCCCGCCAATTGGCGTAGGCCATAGGCAGCAACCCAGCCGGGTTTGCCGGAGATAGCCTACGTGCTTGCTCCTGGCGAGCCCGGGTCGCTGGTCGACCCAAAGCTGCCGGTGGCTCGTCAGAAACGGCAGTCTGCTCTCGGTAGGGTGCGACTCACACCAAAGACCCTCCGCGAAAGCCGGTGCGGTTCAAACCGATCACCGATTACAGCCGTGGTCTTGCAGCCATCCCTGAAGACGGCGCCTACAACAAGATCTTGCTGGACACGGGCGTGATCGACCCGGAAGGCGTCAAGTGGAAGGCAACGTCCTAACGTGCAATGAATTCGCCCGAAGCCGGGCGAGTGCCCGGCTTCGGCTAGGATATGTTACTTCCACTCGCCCTCGTCCCAGGCCATTTCATCCCAAGTCGAGCCGGTAGCATCCGGATCATTATTGGTATCGGCGGAATCGTCCCCTCCACCGCCACCACCGCTGCCGCCATTACCGCAGCCGGCCACTACGAGGGTGGCCAACAGTAGGGCGAGGCTCAGTTGTTGCGCCCTCATCGTCGTCGCCTCCTGATCAGTCGGAGATCGCGGGAATCGTCTC
>PUNP01000475.1 GCA_003551785.1 Candidatus Brocadiaceae bacterium
GTTTTCCGGGAGATGCTGGCATCTCTGCAATCGGTCGCTGATTTTCCCGTCGTCGAGGGATCATTGATGGTTCATTTCCGAACCCCTTTGTGCAACCTGGCATACACCTTCGAGGAGCTACAGACGGCTTCGGCCATGCTCTCGATTTTTGCGTTGCTTCCATCTGGAGTCGTTGGCTTCTTCCTGCTCAGATCATCCCTTTTTCCAATTCAAAGAGGCGGCTGCCTTCCGCTGTTGATGAGATATGGGATTGTTATTTTGTGTTTTTCACCTCTCCTCTTGATTTTTCAGGGCCTCGATTACCCCCGCTGGATGTCCTCCGCCGCAACCAACCTTTTTATTGCGGGAATGATGACAGGAATCCACAAAAAAGACGACACTTCCTCTCCGACTCCCGACTCTTGCAAGGGGTACAAACACTTCACGAAAAAGAACCTGGTTCTGGTTTCCATTATTCTGTATTCCCTCTATTTGGGCCCCGTCTCAGCAGTCTCTGCACCACGGCCGCTGGAACGGTTGTTCAGGCATGTTTCACGGGTGTCTTCCGGTGCATGCATGGCAAAAACAAATGGGGATATGAGACCGGCAGAACAAAGACCGGATCAACCCGCATATTTCATCAGCCAAAACAGAATGGGAGAGCAATCAAGGCCTTGATAAAAGATCTCATCATACTGATTCGCCCCAAGCACTGGATAAAAAATGTTTTCGTCATTGCTCCTTTGATTTTTTCATTTGAGTTTTTGGAAATTCAACAGGTTCTTCGCAGCATCGTCGCGTTTGCATGTTTTTCTTTCACAGCTTCCTCCGTCTATATTGTCAACGACATCATCGACAGAGACAATGACAGAAAACACCTGTTCAAAAGATACAGACCACTCGCATCAGGGCGTCTTCCATTGAAACACGCTGTGGTTTTACTCCTGCTGCTTTTAGCAGTTCAGGCTTGTCTGTGTTTTTTATTTTTTCCTTCTGCATTCAAGATACTGGCCGCTTACCTGACACTCAACCTGCTTTACTCGCTTTATCTTAAACACATTGTTATCGTTGATGTTTTCGCAATCGCCTCAGGTTTTGTTCTCAGGGTGGTTTTAGGAGCAGCCGCTGTTGAGGTGCCCCTCTCGGAATGGATGGCTCTGCTTACTTTTTTTCTATCCCTCTATTTCGGTTTTGCAAAAAGATACACTGATTTGAACCTCCAGTCGGTCGGCCGCCCCGGCGGGCAGCGAAGTATCTATTCAAAAGAGATAGCAACTTTTTTCATGGCCATATGCGCTGCATTGACCACTGTTTTATATACATTTTATACACTGGACCCCGGAGTAGGTGAACAGTTTTACCCCGGACGGCTGCTCTATTCGGTTCCGATCGTTGTTTTTGGCCTTTTCAGATACTTTTACCTGATTTTGCATGAAAAGAAAAGTGGAGATATTGCTGACGTTATAACCACTGACTTTTTCATTCTGGCTGCAGCCGTGTTATGGACCGCACAGATCATCTGGTCTCTGAGATGGTGAACAGGAAAGATATGATGAAAAAAAACAGGATTCTGATTACCGGAGGGTCGGGCTTCCTGGGAATCAACTTGATACGCTTTTTGAGAAGGAGAGGTATTGCCGGAATATCAACGCTGGACCTGAATCCATTTGATTTTCCGGAACAGGAACATGTCGATTCAGTTGCCGGCGACGTTCGCGACGCCGCGGCCGTGGACAAACTACTCGAACAAAACAGGTACGAGATTATTGTTCATGCTGCTGCAGCGCTCCCGCTGTACTCCCGGGACGATATTGTAAGCACTGAAGTGCGGGGCACCGAAAACATATTGCGCGCGGCGTTCAATTACGGCACAAAAAGGGTGATCTATATTTCTTCGACCGCCGTATACGGCATACCCGATCACAGCCCCGTTTCTGAAGATGACGGGCTGGATGGAGTCGGAGCTTACGGAGAAGCCAAGATTGAAGCTGAAAAAATTTGCATCCGTTACCGCAATAAAGGATTGTGCGTTCCCATAATCCGCCCAAAATCTTTTATCGGCCCGGAAAGACTGGGCATATTCGCTCTGCTTTACGAGTGGGCCAACGAGGGCAGATCGTTCCCCGTCATCGGCACGGGAAACAACTTCTATCAGCTCCTGGACGTAGAAGATCTCTGCGAAGCAATATGGCTGACCTGTTCGAGGCCGGAAGAAATCGTGAACGACACTTTTAACATCGGCGCAAAAGAATTCGCAACTGTACGCGAAGATTATCAGGCCGTACTCGACAGGGCCGGAGGAGGGAAAAAAATCGTCTGCATTCCTTCCGGCCTTGCGGTTCCCCTGCTGACAATCCTGCATTTGCTGCGGCTCTCGCCCGTTTATCAATGGATTTACAAAACCGCGGATAAGAACTCGGTTGTTTCCACAGCCAGGGCTGAAAAAATCCTGGATTTCAGGCCGAAGTTCAGCAACCAGGATGCTCTTTTAAGAAACTACGACTGGTATGTAAAAAACATCCCGCGGTTCGAAAAAAAAAGGGGAGTCGATCACCGGTCCCCGTGGAAGCAAGGGGTCATTTCGGTTTTAAAAGCATTTTTTTAGCGTTCCAATACGGCGAATGACTTCCCCCA
>PUNP01000704.1 GCA_003551785.1 Candidatus Brocadiaceae bacterium
CCACTAACTGGTCACCCTTGATATCACGCATGTCGGTAAACAACGTCCGCTGAAAAGCTAATAATGCTACCAAAAAAGCGAATAATGTGAGTCCATAGACGTTTTTACCACCGCTGGCAATGTAAGGTATAAACACAGTAGTAACCGCCCAAGCCAAAGCGACAAAAAATTCTTTTGAACCGGCCATCCCTACTTTTTTTAGTCGCCGGCCATCAATCACACCCGTATTAGGCAATGAATATAAAATTCCGGCCAACGTCGCGGAGAAGATTAAGGTGAAGGAAATTATACCAGCTATAAAACTAAGAATTAATGCGCAAGCTGAAGAGATGACCGCTAATGAAATGAGAATAAGGGAGTATTTTTTATAAAAATCGCCCCGCTCCGGCTCATTCAACAGCATTGCTTTTCGCTTGGTATACTGATGTAAAATATGTTGTGAAGAAATAAAGCAGAAAGCTAACGCCATGCATAAGCTTAATGATGCAGTATCCAGGCCCAGGAGCATAAATGATGAGTAAGTGATACCGGCCGCACCGCCACCTAAAAAAATATTTGTCCTGTTAGGTATATGTACTAATTTTTTCAGCAAAAGCTTGAACTTATGTGAACGTTCTCTTTCGCACCGATAGAGCTTATTCACAACGCGCTTAATCATCCAGTTAGGCGTGGAGGCTCCGGCGGTTATGCCGAGTTGATGATATTGTAGAACGTCCTCAATAGGCAGTTCAATGTCGGTCTCTACGTGGAAAACAGGCGTTCCCGTATCCGAACAAAGCTGCGCCAGCCTGCATGTATTGGCGCTGTTATACCCGCCTACAACTACCATAGCTTCTACTTCATTGGCAAGCTTCAACGCCTCACTCTGTCTATCTTGCGTCGCCCGGCAAATAGTATCAAAAACCTCACATTCTCCGGATTTCAGCTTAATAATATCGACTACACGAGAGAATAAAGAGTCGCTTTGGGTGGTTTGAGCTACGATAGCAGTCTTCTCCATTTCGGGCAATTCTTCGGCATCCTCTACGCCGCTCACTACCACCCCATGGCCTTCACAGTAACTCTGCACTCCTTCCACTTCCGCATGGCCTGGATCACCAACAATTATGCATTTATACCCAAGAGCGGCATATTTTGCCACGATTTTTTGCACTCTTGATACATGAGGGCAAGTTGCGTCAATATTTTTTTCGCTGATGGATTCGATATACTCTCTTTTCTCAGGCGATATGCCGTGGGCCCTGATAACCACCGTGCCCGCCTTCCTGTCTACATCTTCGCCATGAATAACTTTCACTCCCTTTTGTTCAAGCACATCAAGGACTTGTTTGTTATGTATAAGTGGACCTAAGGTATAAATCGGCTTGGGTGATTGGGGGTCATTCGCGGCTTCCAGACAAAAATTAAGCGCCCGCCTCACCCCCATACAAAAACCGGCATTCGCCGCAACTGTAATTTCTAATTTTTTTCCCATAAGGCTTTTTCTTGAAATAAAATCCAATTATGTGGACAATTATATAAGGGATGTGTTTACAGCGCAACTCAATTCAAAAAAGTTAAAGACTCTGAAAATACGCAGCACCTTAAATTAAGAATATACTCCGTAATAAAAGGGGAAAAAAATAAAATGCGATATAAAAAAAATAATCGTTTGGTTGTCATATACCTGTTCATAACAATATCGGCAATAATCCTTCTACCTGTCAATATATTGGCGGAAAAAACCTTAACACCGGAACAGCTATGGGAGACATCTCACCAAATTGTTTATGAACACGCGGGGGCTGATGCCGGCATTCACCTTATATGCCAGGGCAGAAACATCATTGAACGCTATATCGCCACCATCCTTGCCTTCAAGCTCGATACACACCGTTACAGCGTATCCAAATCATCAGGCACCGAATTCATTTTGCCGAATTTTGAAAACATGAAATCGCTCTCACCGCATATTTATGAATTAGTCACAGAACCAGACATACTGATGCTGATTAATCTTACCAACCCAAATGGGCCTCATGAACTGGAAATATGTCTATGGAACCCTGAGACGGACAGCAAAGTCCTCCTTTCTCAACATCGGCTGAATTTACCTGAAAGCCTTACAAATTTGAAACAACAGGTGCCAGAAAGAATGCCACGGCCAGATGAACCATGGCTAAAACTATTGACCCAATTATCTACAGACTGTGGGCCTGCCGAAAAGGGGTTTAAAAAAGGTTTAAATTTAGTAGTAGGAAGCTTTTTCCACGAAAACGGGTACTGGGAAAAAGCCGTATCGAACCTCCAGCAATATGAGCATTCCACCGTATCAAGTTGTTTTATCAAATTAATTACTGCGAATATTTGGGCCGGCGATATGGAAAAAGCTGAAAACGCAATTACTGAAATGTTAAAGCTTCATCCGGACAGCGGGCCTTTATATGCCTCGAAAGCCTGGGTAACACTGCGAAAAGGAGAGATAGAAGATGCTTTGATGTTTTTGGAACAAGCCCGCCTCTCAGACGTCAGGCGGGAAGGATTCTATACTTTTGCAAAATTCCTCACTCTGAGGGACAGCGGACGGCAAGAAGATGCTGAAAGGCCCCTGGTAACCGCGGTCGAAACTCTACCGGATAACCCGCTGGTTCAAATGCAAGCGGCAAGATTTTACTGGCGCAGGGCCGAACTGGAAAAAGCTATCGATCACTACAAAAAAGCTATCGAGGCTGGGACTGAAAACAAAGAAGTTTTTATCGAACTTGGCCTGGCATTTGATGCCGTGGGGCAAACTCAGGAGGCTATTGAAGCTTTTATGGACGCTTTTGAGCACCAGCGTGATGATATTTCCGTTGCGCGCCACCTCTCCACCTTACTCCAATCCGCAGGAAGGTATGAAGATGCTATCGCAATCTTTAGCGAATATGTTGCAGCAAACCCCGATAATGCCGTAGCCGCAGCCACTCTCGGCGATTTGCAACTCCATAGCTGGAAAATTCAGGAAAGCAGAGCATCTTACCGGAAAGCCTTATCTATCGATCCTGATTTCGCGCATGCTCATATAAAACTGGCGGTAACTTTTTTAATCGAAAAAAATCATGATAAATCGCTTGAAGTATTAAAAGCTTTGCTGGAGAAACAGCCTCGAAACGCTCAAACACAAACAATGCTCGGCAAAACCTACGCCGAAAAGGGCCGGTTTGACGAAGCAATTGAATTATTGCAAGAAGCCGCTAAAATCCCCGAGCATGAACATTTGGCACGGATTGAACTTGCTAATACCTTCCTCAAAACCGGTGAAAAAGACAAAGCCATCAGGGAAGCGCAATTAGCAGTTTCTTCAGAACCTGACGCTGCATCTTTCGCTACCCTGGCTAAAGCCTTTCTCCACAATGAAAGAATCCGGGATGCCGAACACACCCTGGACAAGGGACTGCAAACAAACCCTGATTCTCCGGATTTACTTATCACTACAGCTAAAGTAGAGTTGGCCAAAACAAAAAATATTGACGAGAAAGAGGAAATTATACGTGGCTTAAAGCTAGCACTGGAATATGCAGAAAAAGCAATCGAATCAACACCTTTCTACGTTACCGGCTACCGCCTGGCAGGTGAAGTCGCATTGAAAATGAACGAACTTGAAAAAGCGACGGCATACTGGGAAAAAGCTCTTGAACTGGATAAATGGGATGCGGAACTGGCCTGGGACCTGGCTGAACTGCTTAACGTAAATCTGGATAACTTCGAAAAGGCTAAACACTATTATGAAAAACATATCCAATTAAATGGTGAATTTGAAGATAAGGCCCGAGAGATATTAGATAGTCAGTGAAAACCGTCGTTCTTCAGAGGCCGCGTTCTGAAATCAGGGCGCCTGTCGGCACATTACAACTTTGGGAATTTGCGCCCTCTGAAATTTTTGCATGTGGGAAAATTAAAGGGATTCTGGGATTGCCAATACGCAAAAAACTTACAGCGCAAATTACTCATACATTTGGGGTTTTTGAGAATGCTTGTTATAATAGCTGTATTGCAGTTAAATTCAGCGGGGGAATACTAACCTGTTTCAATGCATTTTAATTCCGAAAACATAGGCTCGTACCCCCCTGCTTTAATTTACAAAAACTAAGTGAATCTTAAATTAGTGTGTTTAAAAAGTGAAAATATTAGTTGTGCATGATAACATAGATTTTGTCCCTGATAACTATTTGCCACCGGAAGATTTCGGGGCCGAATATGATGATGAAAGGGCTGTAAGAGGAATTATGAACGCCCTTGAGTCCAATGGTCATCAAGTTGAAGATATCTGTTTCAATACAAACTTTACCTCAGCTGTCGCTGCTGAATCACCTGATATAGTTTTTAATATCGCTGAAGGGGTTCGGGGACGCGGGCGGGAATCGATCGTTCCGGCGCTGTTGGACCACATGGGTATCCCTTATACCGGCTCAGACGCCGTTACGCTGGGCGTCAGTCTTGACAAAGCCCTGACAAAACGATTGGCTGCATCATTGGGGGTTCGCACGCCGAATTTTCGCTTGATTACCGACCTTGCCGAACTGGATTCATGCAGCGACCTGGAGTTTCCGCTGTTCCTTAAGCCGGTTGCCGAAGGCTCGAGTATGGGAATTCGCCACCATTCATTGATCAAAAACTCAAAGGAATTGGGTAAAATGGCCGAATGGATAATCAGCAATTATCAACAGGGCTGTCTGGTGGAAGAATTTGCCCCGGGACGTGAGTTTTGTGTGGGTATCATAGGGAATAAAAAACCGATAACCTTCCCCGTTACCGAGGTAAAAACCGACACCGATTTTTATTCCTTCGAAGATAAAAGCTTACATCGTAAAGAACTTATGTGCCCCACCAATATACCGGCCAAAATGGAACAGGAAATGGTTAATATGGCAATTTCCGTTTATAATGAATTAGGATGCCGTGATTTAGCACGAGCCGACTTCAAAATTGATTCAGAGGGCAATCCCTCGTTCCTGGAAATAAACCCCCTGCCGGGACTCGCACGTCGATATGGCATTTACCCGCACCAGGCTTATGCCGCAGGGTGGGATTATGAAAAGCTCATTAATCACATACTTGAACTGGCTCTGAAACGCCAATAAAATTAATTGTAAATTATGAATATAAATTCTCAAAACTCAAATAACTGGAAATGGCAGCTGTCCAACAGAATTAATACTGTCGAAAAACTGAGTAAATATTTATCGCTTTCCGACGACGAGCAAGAACGCATAAAATCAGCAGGAAATAAGTTCACCTGGACCCTCACGCCTTATTACGCTGAGCTAATGGACCCCAAAGATGAAAACTGTCCGGTCCGTAAGCAAGCTTTAGCTGATATAGAAGAATTAAACGACCCGCTCGGTATACCCGACCCCCTGGATGAAGGAAAACATCAGCCAGTAGAGCTTATAATAAGGGTATACCCTGACCGCGTCGCCTTCTGCGTCGGCAACCGCTGCGCCATGTATTGCCGCCATTGCCTGCGAAAAGAAACGATGGTGGGTAAACAGGATGTCAATTTCTCGCAGGATAAAATACAAAACGGTATTGAATACATAAAAAATACGCCTGAAATCAGAGATGTGTTATTAACAGGCGGTGACCCGCTGCTCATGAGCGATGAGAAAATCGAACATATATTGGCACGATTGCATGATATCCCGCATGTAGAGGTGATTCGAATCGGATCACGAACACCATGTACACTGCCTCAGCGTATCACCGATGAACTCTGCCAAATGCTCAAAAAATATCATCCCCTTTACCTCAATACCCAATTCAATCATCCCAAAGAAATAACCCCCCAGGCAGAAAAAGCTTGCGCAATGCTGGCCGACGCAGGGATTCCTTTAGGTAATCAATCAGTGCTCATGAAAGGCATTAACGACAGTGTTGAAGTAATGAAAAAACTCTGTCAGGAACTGATGCGAATAAGAGTGCGCCCATATTATTTATATCAGTGTCAGGTGCTGAGTGGAACACGGCACCTCAGAACACCTATTGAGCGTGGCAGAGAAATAATTGAAAGCCTCCAGGGCCATACTTCCGGCCTGGCCGTTCCTAAATACGTGCTCGATACTCCTTATGGAAAAATCCCCATCTCTCCCAACTACGTCGTCGGGAGAGAGGGTGATGATTTCGTTTTGAGGAGTTGGGACGGGAAGATATGGCGGGAGCCTAATCCCATAGAAAACAATGGGAATGCCAATTCTTTAAATGTCGAAGCAAAAAATCAACCTGCTGATAACAGATGCAACGCTTCGTGCAGCTCCGGTTTGTAAAGACTCCATCCACACCTTTTGGTAATTCAATCACTAATTATGAGTGAATCAGGTAGAAAAATCCCGCTCTTTCCCGAAAAAATCGGAATAGGAATGGAGTTTCAACGCCTTTTAGTTGATAAATTCAAAGCGATTCAGCCGGAGATAAGCGAATGTACCTTCCCGTATCTATGGTCCTGGAGCGAATTCGCCAAAACTTCACTTTCATATCACCATAACGTTCTCTTAATCACAATATATAATGCCCGTCGTGATGAAGAGATAATGCTGCCGCCCCTGACAGATAACAATAATTTGTGTGCCGAAATTATTGCCGAACTGCTGTGCAACGAACAGATTACCGCCGCCGCACGTATACCGGAAGCTATTACGGCAATAACCATGGATAAGTATCCGGAAATTGCCGTTGAAGAGGAACCGGAACGCGCCGATTACGTGCACAAAACGTCGGAACTTGCAGATCTGCCCGGACAGAAGTTTCACTCGAAAAAAAACCATATTAATCAGTTCGAAAAAAACGCACCTGATGCCGTTTATAAGCCGATAGATAATGGCAAACTCACAGATAAATGCGTGAAATTCTCCATAAATTGGCTGGAATCACATCCCAAAAAGCATCTGAAAAGCTTGCAAAAGGAAGTACAGGTCACTGTAAAAATGCTAAAAAATTACCAGGCCCTGGGCTTAACCGGAGGCGTGTTGATGGATGCTGGACAAATAGCAGCTTTTGCGCTCGGTGAAGAACTGAATTCAGAAACCTTCGTCGTCAGGGTCGAGAAGGCGGATACGTCATTTCCTGGCAGTTACCAGGCAATCAATCAACTGTTCGTTTCCAATGCGGCTCGAGACTATAAGTATACCAACAGAGAGCAGGACTTAGGTGTGCCGGGTTTGAGGCGTGCAAAAAAATCCTACCATCCTGTAAAAATGATCAGAAAATACAGGTTGAGCATTGACGGGATGTAAAATGGAGGGTAACCTTTTTGCCAAAAATCGAGATGATGGCAAATAAAAATCTAATCTTTGGTGTGCAGTCTTTTAATATAAATCCAGAGTATTGCCGTGAAACATAATGCCACTATCAAAACAAAAAGCCAACTGTAGGCATACCCGCCCGTAATATCGGAAATCAGTCCATAAACGGGCGGCCCGAGTATAACACCGCTCCGGCTGAATATCAGCGCCATACCGGTAGCCATACCTGCCTTTCCCCGCCCCGCCGACTCCGTGACTGTTGTAAAAAAGAGCGCCATTGAACCCAAACATATAAAACCGGTGCCTAACGCCATCAGCATCACTAAAGGAAAACCAGCGTCTGTAAATTGAATAACACAAAAATGGACAATGGCAGCGGCTGCAATAGTGGATACCAGACATTTGAGAGACCGCATCCTGTCACCGTCAAAAATTTTGTCGCTTATCAGACCCCAACCGGACATTCCCAAAACTCCCCCCACCTGCAAAGCGGCCAGCCCCATCCCGGATTTCACGGGCGAAAGTTCAAAATCTATCGTCAGATATAACGCATAATGTGCGCCTATACTGCTCATAACCATACCTAGTGAAATACCCGTTATACATACGATGAGGAACGACTTTACTTTCAATAGATCCAGAACATCCTGCTTAAAACTCCCTCCCTGGTTTTCACGAGGGTTTTCATTCTCCGGCATGCCGACTTCACCCCGTGGATAAAAGATAAAGACAAGCACAGTGATAATAACCGCGAAAGAGGCTGAGAAAACAATAGCCACCCGCCAACCGGAAACCGTAGCAACTAAAGGCAGCAATACCGCTGCAAGCATACCACCGGTACCACCGCCCGAATGAGCTATTCCCATAGAAAAAGCCCGTCTATCCGGTATTGTATGCACTATAATTCCACGGCTAACCGACGGCGTAATGCAGCTGAAGACTACACCACTTATAAAAGCCATAATTAAAATAAAACCGTATGTGGGCATTGCAGCGGTGGCATACATAACGCCCCCAATCCCCCCAATCCCAAATAGTAACCCCTTGCGGTCTCCGATGTAGTCTATAAACCTTCCGCTGAATACCGCTATAATGGTAGCACTCAAAAAGTAAAAACTCGAATATAAACCAGCTTGTGCGCGGGTAATTCCAAAATCTTCACTTATAATCGGAAGCAGTGAAAAGACCCCTTGCATGTTAGCACCGATACCGGCATAGACGGCTGCCAGCATAAAGGGTACAAAATAGGCATTTTGCTGTTCGTTTTTTTCTTGGATATAATTTTCGGTCATAGCGTCAATTAAAAGTTGATTTTGTTTTATTTTAAATCCCACCCGTGGTGATCGAGTTTGCTGCATCTGTTCGAAAGTAAAAGGTTCACCGAAAATGCCGATGGAATGGAGGCTTATTATGAACTGAATACCAAACAATTGCAAACCAACACAGCATTGAGAGTTCTCTCAAATAATTAACAACAGTCCATTAAATATTTCGCGTCCGAAAAAAAACAAATTGAGTTGCATTAAGTTGTAATTAATATTAAAATATGAGTTAATTTCGGGCATTGGTTGCTTGTAACCGGCCCTTTCGGTTTAAACTACTCATATGAATGCCTGTTTTGCCGCTTTTTTACTCAATCATTCAATAATGGAGAAATTAGCCATGAGTGACAGGGGTTATACAATTGGACTTCTCATCGGATGCGTGATATTATTAAGTGCGGGACTCGCTTTTACTCTTTTCGAGCTTAATGAATACAAGGAAGGCGTACCTGATCCCCTGGGGGATATATCAGTACGCACAACAACCCCCCCGGCCGAGCCTGAACCGCATGAGGAACCGGTAGTTGAAGATGATGAACTTGAAGAACCGGATGAAGAAATTGAGGAAGATACTCCGGATGATGAAGACGACGACATAGATGAATCGGAAGAAAACGGCGAAGAGGACACCTTGCCTGACGAGGATGAACGGGATGACAACGATGTCGAAACAGATGATATCCAAGAATAATTTTATCAGTTCGATGAACTCTATAGAATGCGGGAAAAAAATATTGGAGCTTGAAATAAATGCGCTGAGTGAATTATGGGAGAATCTTGGCACAGATTTCAAGCAAGCCGTGGATGCCATTTTTAATTGCAGCGGACGCGTCATAGTGACCGGTGTGGGCAAAGCCGGTATAATAGGGCAAAAAATCTCGGCGACCCTCGCTTCCACCGCCACCCCTTCCTATTGGATGCATGCTGTAGAAGCCCGACACGGTGACCTCGGGAGAGTACTGCGTGAAGATATCGTCCTGGCGCTCAGTAATAGTGGCGAAACAGAAGTTGTTCAGCTTATTGCTCCTTTAAAAAAACTCCACACTAAAATCATCTCTATCACCGGCCATGCCGATTCTACTCTTGCTCAATATAGCGACATTGTCCTGAATATCGGCAGAATAAGAGAAGCCTGCCCTTTAGGACTCGCCCCCTCCTGCACTACTACCGCTATGCTTGCCCTGGGGGATGCACTGGCGCTGACTATTTTTGAAATGCGGGAGATGACAAAGGAGGATTACGCATTTTTCCACCCGGGCGGCGATCTGGGCAGAAGACTTATCAAGGTCAAGGAAGTTATGCGTACAGGTAGCATGAACCCTGTCACAAATCAAAATGCATCGTTGCGAGAAGCGGTAAAGATGATGAGTTCGGACGGCTCACCGGGAGCTCTCAGTTTAATAAATGAAAACGGTAAATTATCCGGTTTTTTTACCGACGGCGACCTGCGAAGAATATTTGTCGAATCAATCGACTTAAACGATCTGGGGAATCCCATCGAAAATTATATGACTAAAAATCCGCTCTCCATATCACAAGACAGTCTCGCCGCCGAGGCTTACCGGATTTTACGAGAAAAACGCATCGATAACCTGCCCGTCATTAATGAGCAAAATGAGCCAGTCGGTATTTTAGACGTTCAGGACTGGCTGGATGTTGAGAAGGGAGTTTAAAGCTGCAATGAACATAGAGATAAAGAAAAGAATAGCACAAATAACGATGTTGGCGATGGATGTTGATGGAGTAATGACAGACGGCCGCACTTTCTGCGACGGAACGGGTAATGAAGGTATGTTTTTCAATGTGCATGACGGCTCGGCAATCAAATGGCTCCACCGCGCAGGGTTTCAGACGGCCATTATCAGCGGACGCGATACCGGAGCGCTGCAAAGCCGTGTTGCAACCCTCTCAATCCCTTACGTATTCAAAGGAATTAAAGTGAAAATGGAAGCTTACAATGAACTGAAAAAACAGTCGGGGCTGGACGACTGCCGGATAGCTTATGTTGGCGACGATCTGCACGACCTTCCAGTGCTGCGAAAGGTCGGACTCGCCTGTTCAGTGAATAATGCGCGCACGGAAGTAAAAAATCAATCCCACATAGTTACCCGAGCCGCTGGTGGTTACGGAGCTATACGGGAAATTGCTGAAATGCTGCTTAAACAAAAAAATAAATGGGACAAAGTAACCGGTAGATATTTCGTAGATTGGTAAATTGTAGTTTAAAGTAAGTTTAGTACATTTAATTTATAGGAGTGGAAAAAAGATGTCAAATAACGAACTGAAGTTAGACCTTTCAAGTGAAGTTGTTGTTATTACAGGCGGTGGCGGTGTTCTTTGCAGTACGATGGCTAAAGCCGTGGCCCGCTGCGGTGCCAAAGTCGCTATCCTTGATATTAACGAATCAGCAGCCGAGAATCTCTCTAAAGAACTCAGGGATGAAGGATGTAAATCCATCGCCGTAGCGGCAAATGTTCTTGACCGTGAAGATGTCGAGCACGCTGCCGACCTTGTAAAAGAGGCACTCGGCACCCCTACAGTGCTTATCAACGGTGCAGGCGGCAATAAAGCCGAAGCAACCACGGGACCTGATATGGAATTTTTTGATCTGCCAGCCGATGCGACAAGATGGGTCTTTGACCTCAACTTCCTCGGCACCTTCCTGCCCTCACAAGTTTTTGGAAAACAGATGGTCGAAGGTGGAAAAGGAAACATCATCAATATTTCGAGTATGAATGCCTATCAGCCGTTAACAAAAATCCCAGCCTATAGCGCCGCCAAAGCTGCCATAAGCAACTTCACCCAATGGCTGGCCGTTCACATGAGCCAGAATTATGATAATAAAGTAAGAGTAAATGCTATTGCTCCCGGCTTCTTTCTCACCGAACAGAACCGTTTCCTCCTGACGGATGAAAAAACCGGTGATCTGACTCCCCGAGGGGCTACAATCATCAATAATACCCCGATGGGAAAATTCGGAGACCCGGAAGATTTAACCGGCACACTCTTATGGCTGCTAAGCGATTCCGCCTCTTTTGTCCACGGCATTATAGTGCCCGTAGACGGCGGTTTCAGTGCTTTCGGCGGTGTCTGATTCATCAGCAAAAAATGCCGTTCACAGTTTTCAGGGTTGGAAACCCGGGGATGCCGCCCCCCGCTTTGTCAAGGCGGGGGTAAGTCCTAGTGGTTCATGCCACTTGTTTTTGTGGATTCAGCCGGAGCGCCGGTGGTTCAGATGCAAGTTGCAGTGAGAAGCCAGACCTTATCAGGTCGGCGCCGATCGGCAACGTAGCAGATGATCCACCGCCGCCCGGCCCTGCGGGAGGCATTCTGACGGGCCATTTCTTCGTTGCGGCTCCGCAGGGACCCTTTGGGGTCGACTTTGTCGCCGCGCCTTGAAATGACCTCATCAGAATGCCTCTGAACCACAAAAACAAGTGGCATGAACCACTAGTGGCGTGGCCGAAAAGGTGCAACACAAGCTGTATAGTGAGGCAACGGTGGCTGTCATTCGTATAGCACGCATCCCTGCGTGCGCTTTGGACAGGCAAGATGCCTGTCATACATTCCGCCTGCACTTTTTCGGCCACGTCCC
>PUNP01000929.1 GCA_003551785.1 Candidatus Brocadiaceae bacterium
CACCATTTTATTTGCAACTCTCTGCATTACAGTGTATTATATACTTTTCGGTCAGGCACTAGTTATCTAAACGTGTCACGAAATTTTTTGGCCTTTTCGGCTTCTTCCTCAAGGATTCCAGCCTCCCGCAGCGTGCTTAATCTATAAAAATAAAACGCTGGTTCTTCTTCCAGTTCCGGGAAGTCACTTTTAATGTAAGCATATTTTGCCGTCAAAAAACGTAGCTCTTCACCTTTCAGCAACCAAAACACCACATCCTCTTTCGAAGGTTCCGGACGTTTGAGCAAAACTGATACCGCAATAATCCTAACCTGGCCATCTGCATCCAGCTCGGCAGGGGGCTCGAACATGTACACTGCTTGTGATTTTGGCGATAGGTATTCTTTCTGAATCCGTTCAAAAGTGAAAGGTATTACGTAATTCACCAAATGATCAGAGAGTTTTTCCCGAACACGCTGCTCTTCCGGAATATACTGTGCTCTTTTCCGGTAAAATTCCTGGATGGGTTGTTCTGTGTCTCTCAGGTAACGGGATAACAAAGGAGTTATTACCCAACGCCTAGGCTCTTCCAACCCCTCGCTGACCCATTCGATTGTCCAGTTGATGGTAGCAATAAGAACAAGCACCCCAAGTGCTGTGATAAGCTCTCTCTTAAAACGCATCAAAAGTCTCCACCGTTTCCGGTTCTATGAAAGTTAGACGCTTTTGCGAACGGACCTTCCATATAGGAAAAATCTGCCCATCGAATACCTTATAACAGAGTTCTACAGTTACTCTATCTTTAAATTCCTCGTGAAGACGAACTTTATGAACCCGGCTCGTACCGACGGATTCGACAGAATGCCTTTTTTTGCGAAAGAGTGTTACTTTATCTCCGCGCAAATTAAACACTATCTGATCGTTCAGGAGCCGATAGCCGTCTATATGTCTCTGGAAACGGATGATCTGGCCTTCACATTCGGTTTTCCGAGCTACGCCGCCAACAAAACGACTTCGCATCATTTTCCCTGCTGATTTAAAGCGGTACACTTCGGGCACCCGCGTAGCCGTCTTTGCCTTCCGATTTCTCAGTTCATCCGCTCTGATCATTGCGTCATGCACTACATCGTCGTACTCCTCTACGTTATCCCAACCGAAAACTTCGTTATCTGCAGAAACCATGTAATCAAATTGTTCATCCGTCGTCTCAACGATGTGGCACTTTAATCCGGGTCTTCCGGTAAGTTCGTATACAGGAACTTCTTTTGTCTCTTCGACAAAAATTAAGCTTTCCCGAAGTTCTTCGAGTGTAAATGCGCTTTCAGCATCTTCATCTTTGTTTGTTATGTCCGAAACCTGCTGCCCATCTGTAAAAACTTTTTCTTCATCCTTGTAATAGAAATACCAAAAAGTAGATGCTTCATCTACAGCATGGTAATCTCTTGTCAGATGGTTTGAGGCTGTACTAATTGGTGATTCAAGATAATCGGATAGGTTCTCTTCCCTGACCAGTATACCGTAAGGTATTTCGAAAAACAAGGCTGCGGTGCAAGCATTCTTCCAAGCATCCACGACCCGTGTCCCAGCTTTTATTTGTTCTGTAAAATTCTCGAACTCATTGCCTATGCCGCCCTTAGGTGCCCCAGCCGAAGTGGCCAGTACCGAATGAATCCCTGTTTCAAACAAAGGGGCTGGAAGTGCGGGCTCTATCCACGAATTCACAAATGCGTAAGGATCGCCTTCTTCTCCAAGAACATCACAGGCAGTGAATACGGCGAACTCCACATCATCAAACCATCCGGCAGCGTTACTTATATGGGGATGCCAACTTATTTGAAACTCGCAACTTGGAGCCGTATATAAAGAACCACCTCCCCCATGGGATGCACAAAATAGAATATCAGCACTGGAATCCGATGCTGCTGAATCACGTGCCTCAATCAAGGCATTCCGCTTCAACTCTTCATAACCCGCATCAACGTCATCGCAATCATCATAGTATTTACCCTCAAAATCTCCAAGAGTATAAGCTTCCAACCACCAATCGTAATGATTTTCCATACCAGCCTTTGCTCCAGAAATACTTTGGTTAAAGCTACTCACAAATTCCGATTTTTTGTCCTCTGGCCCTTCCGACCCTGCCACAGCCAAGAAACCCCCTCTATCAACCATAACGTCTGCCCCGCAAATCGTTTCACCTTCAGCTTTCAGTTCAAATTCAAGCACTTCCTCGTTTACAACCCTGATCCGGTGGCCATCCTCCATAGGCTCGGTATCGCGGCCCACTCCGAGTAACTGCCCGTCATCCTCTGTATTTCTGTATTCTCCATCTGAAACCTCGGAAAGAGAAACATCATCAAAACTGTCCCCATGTTCGGCGTTGGTAACATTCACTGTAAATCTATCGTCTCCTGATCCCTCCGGCCCTTCGACACCAATATAAATGTAATCATCTTCTCCGAAAACATACTTTGGAGACCTTACCAAATCGTCCTCTTCCGGCCAGTCATCAAGTACATTCGTGCAGTCTTCGTCTCGATAGATTTGCATGCTGAGAACTGTAAGCAAGCTTTCGGTGGAAAACTCATCAAGGCTATCTACTACCGTAATCACATTTCCGTTATCAGGATCG
>PUNP01000556.1 GCA_003551785.1 Candidatus Brocadiaceae bacterium
CAATTTTTCACTAATATGCTCCCTGCCTTTTTCGAAATGCAGGATAGGTGCAATCAGCGGCAGCTCTCCCCGCTCCTCCTCCTCGATAAACGCATGACGGATGGCGTAAGGCAAACTCTGAACAAGCGGGCACAGGTAATGGTGGACTATTTTTTCCGCCTCGGACTCCATGTTTATTACACTGGGCAGAAAGATATAATCAACTTTCTTTTCGACCAGATCAGCGATATGACCGTGTGCCACTTTAATGGGGAAGCACGTCTCGGTAGTAATATGCTCACTGCCCTCGGAGATGATTTTTCTGTTCGTTGGATCGGAAAGCTGGATACGGCAGCCTAATTCAGTGAAGAAAGCTTTCCATAACGGGTACTGATCGTAAAAAGTCATGGCCCTAGGGATGCCTATGGTAACATCTAAAGGCTGCTCCGGTTCCTTATCGGGATAGGAATTGAGAAGAAATTCATGGCGTTCTTCAAATGGCTTAGGCAGGTTAGCGCCTTTTTGGTATTTCTTCTGATCATCGAATTTGCCGCATCGGCTGCCATAATGGAGCGGCTGCTGTCCTTCGATGGATACGCGATGTATCTCACAGCGGTTGGAGCAGCTTTTACATTCAAAGGTTTTCAGTTCATAACTGACATCACGGAGGTCGACTCCCTTAAAGTCCGATTCGCCTTCATGGTCTTGCGATGCGATGATCGCCGCGCCATACGCGCCCATGACATCCTGGTGAGGCGGGACGATGATCTTTTTACCGGTAACTTTCTCAAAAGCGGCTTTAACACCCCGGTTGAAAGCCACGCCGCCCTGGAAGAAGATATGGTCGCCGATTTTCCTGTCCTCTACCACTCTATTAAGGTAATTATAGACAATTGAGTAGCACAGCCCACTCACAAGGTCTTCTCTGGGCAAGCCTTGATGCTGGTAATAATTCAAGTCACTCTCCATGAAAACTGTACATCTTTCGCCCATTTTCACCGGGGTTTCGCTTTGAAGAGCGGTTTTCCCAAACTCCTCCTCGATTTTCAAATCGAGTCTTTCGGCCTGTTCTTCGAGAAAGCTTCCGGTTCCGGCCGCGCAGACTTTGTTCATAGCGAAATCGACCACGGCGCCGTTTTGCAGTGATACATATTTAGCGTCCTGGCCGCCGATTTCAAAAATGGTATCCACCCGCGAGTCCATAGCGGTAGCTCCGCGGGCATGTGTAGTGATTTCATTTTTAACGATATCGGCACCGACAAACTCCCCGATCAGGTAGCGTCCGCTGCCGGTCGTACAGCAACCTTTGACATTCACTTTATCCCCGACTTTTTGTCCGACATCGAAAAGCGCCTTCTTCACGGCTTCTATAGGACGCCCCTGGGTCATGAGGTAACAACGGGCAAGAACATTAAGATCTGCGTCAATGACCACCGCATTAGTGCTTATTGAGCCGATATCAACACCGACATAAGCATCCACCGGCGCTTCTGATTTACTGACAGGTTTGCATGATACATCGATTTTATAGCCGTCACCTTGAAGTTGATCAAGTCTCTCGGCCCCTTCAGCTTCCTTTTGTGCAAGATGCGATTCCAACGGTGCAAGGCTGTTGATGATGGGCGCATTACCCGCTCTGATCTGCTGAATTGCGGCTCCTGCAGCCCCCGTGCATCCGGGGTTATCGGGGATAAGAAGTTCCCCATCCTCTACACCGAGGCTCTCTTTAAATGCGCGCACCATACCTTTATTGTTAGCCACTCCTCCCTGAAAAACGATCGGCGGAATTATGTCATTTCCATTACTAAGCGTTCCTTTAAAATTACGCGCCATAGCAAAACATAGTCCGGCAATGATGTCGTAATCGGGCGTGCCCTGCTGCTGGAGATGAATCATATCGCTTTTAGCAAAGACGGAGCAGCGGCCGGCAACACGCGGCGGGCTTTCGCTTTTAAGAGCTATCTCACTAAACTCCTCGATACTCACATCAAGTCTTGCCGCCTGCTGGTCGAGAAAAGAACCGGTACCGGCAGCACATTTACTATTTAGAGAAAAATCAACAACTTTCCCTTCTCCATTATTACCCGGTTCGAGTCTGATGAGTTTGGAATCTTCTCCACCAATTTCAATAACATTCCGTGCTTGAGGAAAATAATGCACGGCACCATTACTTTGCGCTACGATTTCATTGACGAAGGGGGCGCCAAGAACTGCAGCGATTTTTTTACCGGCGTTACCGGTAAAGACAAGGCACTTCTGCCCGTCGTATTTCTCGAAAACATCCTGGAGCTGCCCAAGAGTAACTTTTAACGGTTCGCCGTGAGTGCGTATGTAGCGCGATTCAAGTTCAGAACCATCCTGGTCCATAATTGCGATATCAGTGCTCACTGACCCGACATCAAGCCCGATATAATATGTCATATTAATTCTCCCAAAGCTATAACATACTAAACGATGTATGCTTAGAAGGGCAAAAGTTTGATTAAAAAAAGTAAATATCCATTAGTACCCGGTTGACTCATCTCCAACGTGTGCCCTGTGGCGACAGAGTCAGGTTCCGAGTTAAGTTTCGATCTTTCACACCTTAACCTTGTCAGCAGAAAGTCCCAATTATTTCTTAAGTCATCA
>PUNP01000337.1 GCA_003551785.1 Candidatus Brocadiaceae bacterium
CTCTTGTTCATCCAGATCGAGCACCAATCCGTCGGTAGCGACCGAACAGTTCTTGTGCTGATTCCACATCGCCTCCAGCATGTTGCTATCCAATTCATGGACGCGTGCGACCGTCCTCTGAGTTTCGGTAATATAGATATGACCTTCATCTTCGATAAAATCGGGGTAGCCCATACGGTTACCGATAACATCATCGTAAAGAACAATTTCCGGTTGCGACCAGCAAATATGCCCGTTATTTTCGACCCCGCCGCAGAGCCAGATAGGATTGCGATTTTCATAGCCGATCCCGGACTCCACACCGGGCGTTTGCGCAAGTGGCTCACCGCCATTGAAGCAGAACCAATAGAGATATTTACCGTTGGAGAAGCGCCGCACAAAGTTAGGGCTGCGTGGGTTTTTGACGCGGCGTCCGCCGGGACTGTAGCGCATCCAGTCCACTTCCCAATTGCGCCCGTCATCCCGGCTGCAGGCATGGCAGCTAGAGCCGTCGATCGTGCGGAAAGTTCCGTAAAGTGAGCCGTCCTTCATAGGAGTGGCGTTGAACTCTCCGGCGATTGGGCCCCCGCCTTCGGGCGTGCGCAGGCCGATCTCGCCTTCCGGCAGCGTCTCCCATTCATGTTTGTCGGGATCATGTTCGGTCAGCAGGTTAGGGCTGCGGAAGAGCGCGCCTTCATTTTGGGCGAAAAACCCCCTCCCGAAACCGCCGACTTTACTGGCGCAGACGTAAGCGGCATCATTGTGGAGGAAAGGTTTGCCCACTCCCCAAAAGAACATAATATCGCCGCCGTAGACGTTATTGCGGTCACATTCGAATGGGCGCATAGGGATTTCGTATCGCTCTTGCGACCAAGTTCGTCCCTGATCGTCACTGTATTTATAAGCATAGACCCCGAAAGAGTCGACACGGCTGATTTCATCTCCATTGACGTTTCGGACTTTCCGCCGGTTGTTTTTATTATAGGTATAAAAGGCGTAGATGCGACCTGTTTCGGGCACTCGCAGCGGCATCACCCAACTGGCTTCCGGGCCTGTCGACGGCTCGATATCGTAAAGCGGTGACCATGTACGGCCTTTGTCTTTCGAGATAGCGGCCACGATGTGCTGGCCCGCACTCCCTTCATGTCCCGCCCCCGTAGTCATCAAACACGTCCAGGACCCGTCATCGTTAACAACGGCATACGGTTGGTCGCAGTATCCCTCGCTTGGTATTACCCATCCATTCATGATGTTGCGTTTGTCAATATCCATAGTCTTTTATAGAGAAGAGAGTTCGATGTTTTCACAACATGAGATAATTCCCTCTGATTCCCGCCGGCAAGAACACGGTGGGGAAAACCACATAAGTAACAAAATACTTGACACAATTGTAACGAGAATTCAGCTTAAATCCAAATAAATCGTTTTTTTCTTAAAAGCGGAGCGGCGTTTGACATTTGCCACATATGCATCACTGAAAAGCGTGAAAAGTCCGGGATATAACACATGGGAAGGACGACTATATTGGAAAATAGAATAGGTATCGTTTAAAATCAAAAGGGGAACTCCACGGCCTTGTATTGACGCAATAAATAGAGATTTCGATTCGCTGGAGTTTTTGTCTGCCTTTCTCACAACCCGCCAGGCGCGGTGGCGATGAGTTGACGATGCTCGATGACAATTGGCACCTTTTTTCTTGATGCCCTAAGCTATTGCTTTATAGGGAGAAATTTACTATGTTTCGACGTGCAAACAAAAACCCGAACGTTGTATTTATTCTGGTGGATGATCTTGGATGGATGGACCTGGGATGTCAGGGAAGTCAGTATTACGAAACCCCTAACATCGATCAATTAGCTGCTGAAGGTATACGATTTACGAATGCATATGCCGCCTGTACAGTATGCAGCCCTACCCGGGCAAGCATTCTGACGGGAAAATATCCGGCACGGTTGAATCTTACAGATTGGATTGGTGGCCATCATCATCCTTGGGCCAAATTTAAGGTGCCTGACTGGACACAATATCTGTCACATGATGAAACCACTCTGGCGGAAGTTTTTAAGAATGCCGGTTACAAAACCCTTTTCACGGGGAAATGGCACCTCGGAGGCCCGGAATATTATCCTGAAAAGCATGGATTTGATGTGAATGTCGGTGGTTGCCACCGTGGCCTCCCACCGACCTATTTCAGCCCCTATGGCATTGAAACAATTGATGATGGCCCGGAAGGGGAGTACTTAACGGATCGCCTGACCGATGAAACAATTAAGATGATCGAAAAACATCAAAAAGAACCGTTTTTTATGTACCTCTCCCATTATGCAGTCCATACCCCTATTGAAGCCAAAAAAGATGATGTTCGTAAGTTTATCGACAAAGAAAAACACGGGCAGATCAACGATAGATATGCCGGTATGGTTCACAGCACTGATCGCTCGGTCGGGCGTATTATGCGAAAACTCACAGATTTGGGTTTGATAGAGAACACGATTGTGGTGTTTTTTTCCGATAACGGTGGCTTACATGTTGTTACCAATAATGCTCCGCTGCGCCATGGCAAGGGATCGGCTTATGAGGGAGGACATCGTGTGCCGTTCATCATACGTTACCCGGAGGTCATAGAA
>PUNP01000490.1 GCA_003551785.1 Candidatus Brocadiaceae bacterium
CAATCTTTTCGGCGATTTACTGAGAAATTCCGCTACTGAAAGGCGAGAACTTGCCGGCGCCTTCGCCGGTATCGAATGGGCCATCCATGAAAATGTTTCGCTGTTGTCCGAATATGACCCGACCGATGATCTGGCTTTGGGGCGTGGCGAAGTGACCTCTAATTATAATTGGGGGTTCAGGTGGCGCCCGTTGGATTGGTTGACATTAGGTTATTCTCATCAAAGAGGTCGTGAACATGGCGTGATGGCATCTTTGACCTATGCATTCGGCAAGCCGCTGTTGTCGGGAACAACACAGCCTGAACGACACAGGGCCACTAATCGGGCACCTTTGATATCCCGCAGAGAAGACCGTCCGGTCTTTGATCGGCTTACCGAACTCAGGCAAAAGCTCGTACAAAATGGATGGAAAGATGCTCAGGTTGAGCTTTCAGCCGATATGAATACTATTTATGTCGAGCTCGAGAACAGACTCTATCATTCGAACAACAGGGCCATAGCGCGTGTTTTGAGGGTTATAGCTCCCAATGCACCGGGAGATGTCAACGAAATAAGCCTGATTTTAACAAAAAACGGGATAAGGATGGTCGAAGTGTCTGTTGCACCTGGAGATTATATCGATTTTATGGAAGGCAAAATACCTTCCGAAGATATGGTCTCGAAAATGGAAATAAAAGATGCTGTAGAACCGAGAATGGTTTGGTGGGACAGGGAATATGCTGAGGGTAAAGGGAGTTACCCGGCAATTCAATATCGAATAGACCCGGTCAGGATAGATACTTACTGGGATGATACTTCGGAGATGTTCGAATATAGAATGGGGCCCGGGCTGTCGCTTGAACGGCAATTTATCGGCCACTGGGATATAGGTGCATCGGTGAGTTTTCCCGTTTACAGCAATGTTGATGCCCGTCAGCCTCCTTTATTGGATGATCCCGTTCGGAGTGACAGGGCGGACTTTTTAGATGATACGGGAGTTTCTGTTGACAGATTGTATTTAAACCGAATAAGTCGCTTGAGCGACAATAGTTATTATCAGTTGACCGCCGGTTACATGGAACTACAGTATGCCGGTGTATCGGCGGAATATCTCAGAACGTATTGGGATGGACGAGTGGGGGTTGGAGGAGAAGTTACATGGGCTCAGAAAAGAGACTCTGGTTCATCGTTCGGGCTGGAGAGCCATTCGACATTTACGCGTTATCTTAATTTGAATTACTACAGCCCCGGGTTAGAAACGACTTTTGAGACGAATTATGGGAAATTCCTGGCCGGGGATGTCGGTGCGCGTATTCAGGTGACACGTGATATCCGCGGCGCTAAAGTTTTTATATGGTATTCTGAAACGGATACGAGTGATTTTACCGGTGGAAATAAAGGTTATTCCGACAAAGGGGTTGGTTTTTCATTGCCCGTTGTGCTATTTGGAAGAGAAGACATCGGAGGTGCCTATGACTTCCGTCTGACGCCATGGGCAAGAGATGTCGGGCAGCGAGTGGACAGGCCTTACAGTTTATATGAATGGGTAAGGGAGTTTACACCTGCCTATTTGGAAAATAATTACAAGTGACAGCAGTTTTGGAGGTACATTATGGGGAAGAATACGATACAGATGATTTTTAGTGTGATGTTGTTCTTTAGCTTTTTTTGGGGGGCTAATTGGGCCCGACCGATTTATGCTGATGTTGAATTGCAAGACTCGGGCGACGCCGCCGAGCTCAGGGAACATATTGAATCAGAAGGAGAAGAGATGGATCTCGGGCAAGAGCCTGATACCAGAATAAAAACAGAGTATGCGGAAGAAAACGAGCTTGATGCTGAACCGGAGAAGCTCGAAGACGACAAAAATACGTTTTTCCAGAAATATGTTCTGGGAGACTTGCCCGAAGACATCTCGCGTAAAGTCGATCATTTTGGATATGATTTTTTTGATAAACTTCCCACTTCTTTTGTGCCCAAAGTCGAGGCTATACCGGTTCACAGCGACTATGTTATAGGTCCCGGCGATGAAATTAGTTTGCATGTCTGGGGCATGGTTGAAGGACGGTGGAGGCTGAGAGTGGACAGGGATGGCAACATCGATATCCCCAAAATAGGTACTGTTACCCTTTCAGGATTGAAATACGGAGAACTGGAACCGTATTTCAGAGATAAACTCGCGAAGCATTATTCCGATTTTCAGCTTAATGTGACTATGGGCAGGCTGCGTACAATCCCTGTTTATCTGGTTGGTAATGTGAAAAAACCGGGACTTTACAGTATTCCCTCGCTTTCGACGCTGATCAATGCACTTTTTCAATCGGGCGGCCCGTCAAAATCAGGAACTCTGCGTAGTATCCACCTGATCAGGGATGGGGAAAAAATCGTTGAATTTGATATGTATGATTTTCTATTGGAAGGGGATAAAACGAAAGATGCCAGACTGCAGCCGGAAGACGTTATTTTCGTGCCGACCGTTGGGCCGCGTACGGCGGTATTGGGGAATGTGGAAAATCCGGCTATTTACGAGCTGAGAGAGGGGGATAAGATATCCAGAGCTATTGACATGGCCGGCGGCGTCAGAGCTACGGGGTTTCTTGAACGCATTCATGTGGAACGTATTTATGAGAATGAATCGAAAAAATTGGTGGAAAAAAACTTGAAAGATTTCCACCAGGAAGATGATATCGAGTTGCAGGACGGTGATGTTATTGCTATTCACAACATCAAAGATGCTTTGGTAAATGTCGTTGAACTGAAGGGAAATGTTCAAAGACCCGGTTTTTACGAGGTAAAAGATGGAACCAGATTGAGTGATATTATAACAAATCCGGATAAAGACCTGAAAATGGAAACAGAATTTGATTTTGCGCTTATTAAAAGACGGATACCGCCGGCTTATGAACAGGAACTGATATTTTTTGATCTGGGGAGAGCTGTTCTGGAGAATGATAAGAGCGAAGATGTCATCTTAAAACCCGCAGATGAGATTACTATATTTTCCAAAACGGAATTGGCGGGCAAGCCGGAAGTCACTATCAGAGGGGCGGTAAACAAGCCTGATAAATACAGGTTTTACCCCAACATGACTGTTTCAGATTTGATCAAATTGGCCGGCGGACTTAAATATTATGCATACAGAGGGGAGACAGAATTGACGCGTGTTAGACCGACACCCGATGGCCCGGAGTTCAAAAGAGAGTTTATAAATTTGGAAAATGCTATGAAAGACCATCCGGATCATAACCTGGAATTGAGCAGAAATGATTTTATAATCGTGAGGCCGGTACCCGACTGGCGCCTTTACGATACTGTGAAAATCACTGGCGAGGTTCAGTTCTCGGGAACTTATACAGTCAAAAAAGGAGAATCTCTGACCTCACTTATTTCAAGGGCCGGTGGATTGACCCAGGATGCTTATCTCAGAGGGACTGTCTTTTCCAGAGAAAGTGTCAGAGAGCGCCAGCGTGAACAAATTGAGGAAATGGTTCAGCGCCTTGAACGTGAAGTACTGGCTCCCAGGTCACTGCCGGCCGACGCCTCTGAAACGGATGCCAGAGCACATGAACAGGAACGCCGACGTTTGAACAGGCTTATCTCTCAAATGCGGGATACCGAACCCGATGGACGGGTGGTCATCGCTATGCAGGATAAACCAGGAGAAAGATTATACGATATTGAACTGGAAGATGGAGACACCCTCTATATACCCCGAAAACCAGAAACCGTGACTGTTATGGGGGCCGTGCATAATGAAACGGCTTTCGTTCATGATCCCGGTAAGCGATACAGGGATTACATCGACCTGGCAGGTGGTGTTACAAGACATGCTGACAGGCGAAGAACCTATATTATTCGAGTTGACGGAACTGTTGTCCAACCTAACCGCCGCTATAGAATGCAGCCAGGCGATGCCGTTGTGGTTCCTGAAAGAATTGAGATCGTAAGGGTCAGGAGAGAAGTCAGGGAAATTCTGGATATCTTATACAAAACCGCTGTGACCGCCGCCGTATCAGTAAATATCTTTGATTAAAGAATATCATTAAATTTGACCCGAAATAATGTTTTTTCAAGTAAACCTTAAACGTTAGAGGATGCTGATATGGTTTCTGAAAACCATTTAAATGAAGAGATTGATCTTATAGATTGTATTAAAACGCTCTGGAAATATAAAATCTGGATTATGAGCGCGTTTTTTGTCACCGTCTTTATTGCAATGGTTTACAGTAAAATGCTCCCGGAAACCTTTAGGGCTGATACTATAGTTCTTTCTTCTGCTGATCCGGGAGATATTCGTGCAAGTGGTATGCTTCGAGCGGCAGGTATAAGGGGCACAGCCAGAACCAATCCTTTGGATACCTTTGTGGGTATCTTAAAAAGCCGAACGATGTTGGAAGACATAATTGAAGAATTCAGCCTCATGGAGTATTATCAGGCCGAATATCGGCAAAATGTAAGAGATGTAGTCAGGAATAATACTTCAGTCGAAATATCGGATGAGCAGATGATAGTCATTCGATATTCTGATACCGACCCGCAGCGTGCCGCTGATGTAGCTAATTTTTACGCCGAAAACCTTGATCGGTTAAACAAATTACTGAATGTGACCGCCGCCCGGCAAGCGCGTGAATTTATCGAAAGACGGCTTGACGATACCATTGCTGAACTTCGTAAAGCTGAGGATGATTTAGAGAAGTTCCGGCAAAAACATAAAGTCGCCGGCGTCGGAGATTCCGCTGGAGCGGCCGGCGGCTTACAGGGACGTTTAGTGGCTAAAAGAGTGGAGCGTGAAGCAAAAAGAAGATTTACCGGACAGGATAATCCCGATATACGTAAATTGGATGCCGAAATTCAAGAATTAGAACGGGCACTTGAAGAAATGCCACCGGTTGATACTGAAATGGGACGCTTGGTCAGGGAACTTAAAAAACATGAGGCTGTCTATCAATTATTGGAACAACAATACCGCCAGTCTCAGATTGAAGAGGCCAGGGATACGCCCACCGTGCAGATTTTAGATGAAGCGATTGTCCCGGAACGAAAATATGCGCCGTCAGTGCGAAAAAATATGATGCTGGCCGGCATCGCCTCCCTCTTTCTTTCGACCCTTGCCGTATTCGCTTACGAATTTGTTTTCACTAAAATAAAGCCAAACTGACTGCCATATAGGCGCTTAGTTGCCGTACATCGTTAACAAAATGAGGATGTACGAAAAAGGTTAAATATCTGTCCAAGTTACGGAAATTTCAAATTAAAAATTACAAGTTCCAAATAAATTACATTACTCAAAATCGTGTATATCAAAAATTAAAGACTGGTAGCGGGACTGTCCTGACCACAGTACCCAACCAGCAGTCATTTCTTCCACGGGGGCAAGCCCCGTGGGGGAATCATTTTGTGGGGCCAATTCCTTTCTGGTGGTCAGTCGTTTGACCCACGGGGACAAGCCCCGTGGAGGTTTGATGTCTTCGCCCCCCCACGGGCCTTGTGCCCGTGGGGGGCATGACTGACTACCAGAAAAGTACAACGTCAACAACAGGAGACTCCACGGGGCTTGTCCCCGTGGTTATCATGATTGGCCTGAAAACACAATTAAGATACTACGCGTTTTTAGAGACTGCGCTCTAAAAATGGGGTGCCTGACGGCGTAGTGCATTGCAAAGTCAAAAAAACGGACAATATTGATATATCCACATCAGAAGCGCCATACGTTTATGTATTTCATTTGACGACGAGACAACTATTTTTTACTTTCCACTTTTTACATACCTCATTCCGGTTTGTCCGGGTTATGGGAGATATAGAATGCAGAAGGAAGCGATGTTCTATAAAAATCTTGATGATAACGACATCAGATGCCTGCTTTGTCCTCATCAATGCCTGATTAAAAATGCTCAGACCGGACGCTGCCGTGTCAGGCGTAACCAGGACGGCAAGCTCATTGCAGGTACTTATGGGGTCGTCTCCGCCGCCGCTATGGATCCGATAGAGAAAAAACCGCTTTATCACTTTTTCCCTGGCTCTGAAATTCTCTCCCTGGGGCAGGCTGGTTGCACCTTTGATTGTGATTTTTGCCAGAATTACCATATGCTGAATCCAAGTGAAGTACGCTTGCAAAAATTGGAGCCCAGGCAAGCTGTCGAACTGGCTTTGCGTGAAAACGCTGTTGGTATTGCCTATACATACAATGAACCTTGGGTCGGTTATGAATACGTGTTGGATATTGCCGGCATAGCCCATCAAAACGATCTTAAAAACGTCTTGGTGACAAACGGGTATTATTCGCAGCCCCCCTTTGAAAAATTGGCCCCGTTTATAGATGCGATGAATATCGACTTAAAAAGCATTCATGATTCATTTTATCAACATTACTCCAAAGGTAAGTTGTCGCCGGTTCAAAAAACTATCGAAAAAGCCTTTGAGTCAGGTATCCATATCGAAATTACCAACTTGCTTATTACCGATGTGAATGATTCATCGGGTGATATAGTTAAGTTAGCCGAGTATATTGCCGGCATCTCTGAAGAAATCCCTCTGCATATATCCAGATACCGGCCAGCCTATAAAATGAACCGGCCACCGACCTCTATCGATAAAATGCGTGAAGCTTACCGTATAGCCTCTTCCAAACTTAAATACGTCTACTTAGGCAACCTGGTTGAGGAGGGCTTCAGCGATACCGTATGCCCGCAATGTGACAGTTTGTTAGTGGCCCGGCGCGGCTTCTCTGCTGATATCGTCAATCTATCCGATGGATACTGTGAAAAATGCGGGAAAAAGTTGAATTTTATTACGTAATGGGAGTCTGAAAATGGAAAAAATCGGCTTTATAGGTGCCGGTAAAATGGCGGAAAGCCTCATAAAAGGTATTGTGAACGGAAAGATCGTATGTAAATCTGATGTCTTTGCCGCCGATCCCGATCCGGAACGACGTCGTTTGCTCGCGGAACTAATCGGCGATAATATGCAACCCGCTAATACCCATGTCGTCCAATCAAGTAAATTCGTCTTTATTGCTGTGAAACCCAACAAAGTGAAATCGGTTGCCGGTGAAATACGGGAGCACTTAACCGCCGAACATGTCATAATATCTATCGCTCCCGGTATCACTTTAATGAAATTGGCGGAATGGTTTGCTACGGATAAGGTTATTCGGGCGATGCCCAATACGCCGGCCCTCATCGGGGAAGGCGCTACGGCTTTTTGCACAGGCGACGGTATTAGTGATAGTGAGGCTCAATTGGTGCAAGATGCGTTTTCCGCTGTCGGTTTGTGCCTGAAAGTCGATGAGAACCTTATGGATGCAGTAACCGGCTTGAGCGGCAGCGGTCCGGCGTATATTTTTATGGCTATCCAGGCACTAAGCGACGGCGGCGTAAAGATGGGGTTGCCGCGCGAAGTGGCGGTTAAATTAGCCGCCCAGACAGTCAAAGGGGCCGCCGGTATGGTTTTGAGCGGCAGCGGAAATCCCGAATACCTCAAGGATGCCGTTACTACACCGGGAGGCACAACTATCGAGGCTGTGCATGTACTGGAGAAAAGAGGCCTCAGAAACGCGTTGATAACCGCCGTCGAGGCCGCTGCGGAAAAAAGTAAACAAATTGGGTTATAAATGGCTAATATGTCAATTCATCGAAAACTCGTTAATTATATACTTCCCAAGGTCGAGCAACCGGGGCAATATGTTGGAAACGAACCCGGCTGCATCCACAATAACTTCGATAACGTCGAAGTTTCTTTAGCCCTCTGCTTTCCGGATACTTATGCTATCGGCATGTCTAACCTGGGTTTGCAGATTCTTTACGATATTGTGAATAATCTTGACTGGGCGGCGGCGGAGCGTGCTTATGCCCCATGGCCGGATATGCAGCGGGAAATGGAAAAATATGACATCCCGCTTTATAGTCTTGAGAGCTGCAAGCCGCTCTGTGATTACGATTTAGTCGGCTTCTCTTTGCAATCCGAGATGCTTTATTCCAATCTTTTGATGATGTTGGAGAAAGCTCGCATAACCCTTAAACGGGCTGAGCGGGCCGAATCGGAGCCATTGGTGATAGCAGGCGGCCCCGGTGCTTTGGCGCCCGAACCGCTTGCCTATTTCGTTGATGCTTTTCTGCTGGGAGAAACGGAAGAACTGCTGCCCGAGTTCCTCACGCTTTTCCGGCAATGCAAAAATAATAAAAATACCAAGGCGGAGTTTCTCCTTGAGGCTGCACAAACCATCCCCGGTGTCTATGCCCCTGAATTTTTCAACCCCCTCTATGACAAAAGTAGTGGACTCTTCCAGGGATTCCAGGTACAAGATAATCTCCCTTCACGAATTGAGCGCCGTTATGTCGATAAACTCGATTCCGCACCGTTCCCCACCAATCCGATAGTGCCCTTGGTCGAGACACCGCATGAAAGGATAAATCTGGAAATTATGCGCGGCTGCGGTAGGGGATGCCGGTTCTGTCATGCCGGCATGACCACAAGGCCTCAACGCTATAAATCACCCGATACCTTATTTGAGCAGGCGGTAGAATGCTATCATAACACAGGTTATGATGAAATTGCGCTCACTTCCTTATCTTCCAGCGATTATCCGTATATGCGGGAATTGCTGGAGAAACTTACAGATTATTTTACCCCGTTAAGTGTCAGTATCTCACTGCCCAGCCTGCGGGTTTCGGATCAGATCGGAGAATTAATCGGCTCAATCAACTGCGTCAGAAAATCGGGATTGACCGTGGCACCGGAAGCAGCTACGCAGCGTTTGAGGGACATCATACGTAAAGATATTACCGATGAAGACCTTTTGGAGGGCACGGAGGCAGCGGCAAAGGCCGGCTGGCGGACTGTTAAGCTGTATTTTATGATCGGATTGCCCGGCGAACGTGAAGAAGATATTAAAGCCATTGGCACACTTTCTCAATCTGTCATTAAAAACGCTGCTCATGCAGCCGGGAAAGGCAGACTTCAACTTAATGTCACTATTTCACCATTTGCTCCTAAACCGCATACGCCCCTACAATGGGAGGGTATGGCACCTTTAGACGTTTTGTTGGAAAAATGGGAGACAATCCGGCGCACGGGTAATAAAAAACTTCATTATAAATGGCATGACCCCAGACAGACCGTTATTGAAGCGGCTTTTGCACGAGGCGATAGACGTATGGGCGATGTACTGCTGGATGCGTATAAGGCCGGTGCCCAATTCGATGCATGGAATGATCAATTCGATTTCTCCATCTGGCTGAAGGTTTTTCAAAAGCATGGCATACATATCACCCAAAACAGTTCGCACGCTCATCCTAACAGCCCATTCCGCGCCAGGGGTTTGGACGAGATTTTGCCATGGAACCATATCAGCTGTGGAGTAAGCAGTGAACTTTTACGGCAAGAACAGTATAATGCAACGGAAGTGGAAAGAAACATTTGACACATATTCACCACTGAGAACGTATGAAATGTCCGGGTAAAATCAGTTCGTTTGCATTATGAACGAAAATTATGTAAAGTTAGGATAGTTTAAAAATAAAGCGGCAATTTACAGTTGCCGCACCTGCACCACTGAACCTTGTGGAATGAACCACTAGTGGCATTGCCGAAAAAGCAATAAAAGGTTCGTAGTGAGCCCTTTCAAGGGCTCCGAAGTTCGTTAATTGCTACGCGATCCCCTGGGCGCTTGAAAGCGTCCGCTACGAGCCGGGTTTTCGGTCAAGCTCCTAGCTTAAGATTCTTTTTTTTCAAGGGTTAAATTTTATGAAACCTTACAGAATAATGAAAATGTTATTGCTTACCACAACTGAGAAAGTAAATAGACGTTTCAGTTTCTTACATGCTGTGCCGCTTGCATTAATTCTCTTTTTATGCGTTTTTATACTTCCGGAAACGCTTTGGGCGGAAGAAGCTGTAAAAGAATCACAGTCTCAGGCAAGCCTGGAGGATTTTTCTGGCCGATTGTCGCATATTAAAGACCGTACGCCGGATGTCATCAAAGCTGCTGAAGCCTCGGTAGCCAGCATTTTGCAGAGTCCCGAAACCGCCCTTTTGCATATACCCTATACCGATTTAACTGGCCTTGGCGACGAATTGCAAAATCGTGCTGGTGGCCTCGCCCACGCCAGAACTCTCTATGCGCGCCGTAACAGAACAACCGAGGACGATGTTGTCCTGCTCAGCGTAAGGGCATGGGAAACGGACGGGGAAGAAATGCTCGAAAAGCTCAATACCTATCGTGATGAGGGCTGGACAACGACACTGATAGCCTCAAGCGCCGGCGCGCCTGATGATGTCAAAGAAATGGAGGATGTGTTTTTTATCGATAACGGAGCGCCGGACGGCAGCTCCGGATACGGCCGAATCAACGTTTTAGCCAATACCGCCCTGGCATGGATGTGGACCTGCGAATATGTCTCGGCTATGACACGCCAAGGGTGGCTTCCCGGCATACTGATCAGCATTGACCTTCCCGGCGGCAGGGAAAACAACCGTCCCTTACAAACCCGTCAGGGCCGCCTGAAACTCACCGAAACCGAAGTTGCCATACCTCCCGGAGAACTGGCACGGAAGTATGCATGGCGCCTGGAGCAACTCGCTGACGATCTAGCCGGAGCGAAACGGCAGAATCAGATCAAAGACGCTGCCGATATAACCGCTGAATTCCTGAATAACGACAGAAATGTGGTTGTAGCGGGGGTGGGACACCTGATTACAGGCGAGCAGAATAAAGATCACCTCTCCCCTTTTCAAGGCCGGCACTTCCGTCAGGTTCTGCACGGCGAACTCGAAAGGGACTTCAACCCGGGAGACCTGCTCATCTGGATCGGCTATTCCGGAGGCGTCAACAGTGGACACAACGATTTCAGCAAGAACATTGCAAAGGCCGAAATGGACGTCATTACTTCTTATACGAAAGACCCGCGGCGTGAAAAATGCGACCTGGGCGAGATACCCGAGCCCCTTGCTCATATAGACCAGACATGGGCAATCGGCGACTCCGAGGTGCGAATGGTTGTCCCCCCGGGACATATGGCCCCTATCAGTGGCATTAATGCAATGCTGATCCTGAGAATGCTTGACGATGAAGTTGTGCGGCGATTGGATTAAATTTAGTCCCTCCCTACTCAACGACGGTGTTCAAGATTAAAATTAAAAACGAAAATGGACTCTCCTTTATACTTTATTACTGAAAAATTCAAAAACCCTGCTATCTGTGTATGCGGGGATTTTATGCTCGATACTTATGTGCAGGGAAGTGTCAGCCGCGTATCACCGGAAGGCCCCATACCCGTTCTGCATGTTGATGAGAAGCATCATCGGCCCGGTGGCGCCGGCAGTGTGGCTGCAATGCTCGCTTCTCTTGGCGCACATGTCGTTTGCTGCGGTGTTCGCGGCGATGATCAGGCTGGCAAAATGCTCCATGAACAGTTAATGCACAGTTATAACTGCGATACGGAAGGATTACTGGTCGATCATAATCGCCCCACTACTCTAAAAACTCGATACTCCGGGTATGTACAGTCCGCGGGTCGCGGCATCCAACAGATGATAAGAGTCGATGAAGAGTCCGTCGAACCAATAGAAAAGAACACCGCAGCCGGCATTAAAAAGCATATCAAAAAGACTTTGGATGATTTTGATTTGCTGCTCATACAGGATATGGCAAAAGGACTGCTGGATAAGAGTTTCATAAGTGAAATCATCGGTTTAGCCACGGATAAAGGAAAACCGGTTGTCATTGACCCGTCCATCAAACAGAATTATACCGCATACTCCGGTGCAACATGTATCTTGCCCAACCGTATGGAAGCCGCCGGTGCGATAGGTAAAAAACTGGAAAATGAACATGATTATTCGGAGTGTGCCCGCTGGTTTGTTAATGAACTCAAACTGGATTTTGCCGTTATAACTCTGGACTGCGAAGGGATGTTTTATGCGACTAAAGATGGAGAACAGGCACGTATAACTACTGCGCCGCGCTCCGTCCTGGACGTGACGGGCGCGGGGGATATGGTGGCGTCAATGATGGCGACGGGGCTCGCGAACGGAGTGTCTGTTCGAAACACCGTCCGGCTGGCCAACGCCGCCGCCGGTCTCGAAGTCTTGCACCAGGGGGCGGCTCCGCTCAGTCTTCGTGAAATCGAAAACCAATTAAGAATACAGGCTG
>PUNP01000354.1 GCA_003551785.1 Candidatus Brocadiaceae bacterium
GGTAAGCTACCCGCCCGACGACGATGCGCTGGTGTGGGACGTGTACAGCGAGGAGGCGATGGACGCCCGGGTGCGGATAAGCTACCTGCTCGACGGCATCGATCAGATAGTGGCCTATCGCGCGGTGGCCGATCAGGAGGAGACCGAGGTGGCATTGCGTTCTGACCTGGTGCTGCGCAATTTTTCCGGTGAAGATTTCGACTACGCGACATGGCTGCTGGGCTATGGGGACCCGTTCGAGTCGGAATCACGCCACCAAGAGACCAAACGCGTCTCGTTCTTCCGCCGCGACGGCGTGCCGATCGAGAAGGAGTTCACCTGGGATGCGGCCGAAAAACCGCACGAGCCGGACCGCGAGGACGATGCGGTCGGGATACCGGTGCATTACGTTATCGCCAATGATGCCGAGTCCGGGCTGGGCGAGCACATGCTGTGGCCCGGCAAGGCGCGGGTTTTCCAGGAAGACGGCCATGATTCGACCATTTTCCTGGGCGAGGACATGGCCGGTTTCACGCCGGTGGGCGACAGTTTTCGTCTCTATATCGGCGACAGCCGCGATATAGTGGTCACGCAGCGGCGTATGGAGACGGAAAAGGAAAATCGGCGAAGGGATAATAATGACAGGGGGGTGCTCTATGATGAGGTGCGCACCGATGTGCTGACGATAGAGAATTTCCGTGAAACGGCAGCGGTGCTGAACGTCATTCAGCACATGGAGGATCAGTGGGAGATGGTGGAATGCACTCACGAATATGAGAAGCTGGATTACGAGACGGTGGAGTTTCCGGTTGAGATCGATGCATCGGACGAGGTGGAGATGGAGATTACGTATCGAGTGCGGAACATAATCGAACGCGCGCCGGGTCCGCTGAGCCGACACAACTCACCGCAGTGATTGTAGATAAGTCCTCTGTGAATCATATCCTGCATATTTCATAAACCAACGGCAATATTTAATATAAAAGATAGAATATCAATGTGTTAAGTATCATTTTGGAGACTTTCAAAATTTACAGTGTGTACAAGCGAATCCTCAAACGGCGGTTTACCCTGTCGGGCGCGTCTTCAGCGGCGCATCTGCTCCAAAAGTCTGCACTTGCAGTATTAGAATACAGCTGCGTTTGACATTTGCCACATATGCACCACTGAAAACGCGTGAAATGTGCAGGATATCTCATTTCTATGGACGCTGAAAATGCCGTTTGCCGCTGCGTAGAACGTGGGCGTCCCCGCCCGCATGACTTCTGTGCGGACGAGAGGTTCGCTTTCCGGGGGAGACGTGGTTCATTGAGGAAGTACATTTTGAGGGCTAATTTATGAAAGTATATATCTTGATGAATTATACAAGCATAGCAATCAAATTAGTGTTATTTACTTTGTTGCTCCCGTCGTTCGGTTTTGCCTCCGGCTATCGAGGGGATTTTGCCGATGCCTGGGGTAGAGCAAGTGTCGTTGTTCTTGGCGTTCCCCAGCCACTGGATGAGAACGGAGAAACGGTGGAATTTTATCGCCCGGAGCATGAAGGACTATATCGACTGGAGGTAGAGGAGATATTTAAAGACAAATATGGATACCTTCCCAATGGAGATATTCCTGGAATATATCCATTGAAGATAGAAAAACCAGTTCAGGAAAGGCAAGATGGTGTCACTCTTGAATTTGTTGATCTTTACCACCGCAGCAGCGCTGCTCTTCATATACGACCGGGTTCCCATTATTTATTATTTCTTCAGACAGCGCATGATATCCCGGACCACCGTAAATCTCGTTATCAAAAGCTGGAGTTGGATCACGAACTTATCGGTCTGCGTGCTATCAAGGTGCCTGAAGAGGCGGTTGGTGAGGTTGAAACCGGTGTAGAAATTGTCACTTCATACGAAGAACTACAGCTCGAAGAGCGTAAAAAATTCCTGCTTGATCATTTATACGAAGAGAACGCTTTTGCTCATTCTTTTGTTGTCAGGAAAATTCTCCGAAATCGGATCGATGAGGCCATCCCGTATTTTCAAAAACAGTTCTCAGAAGCTGAGACCGAATCTGCTAAATTGCAGGCTATGGGAAGCTTGCGAATACTGGGAGCTCCCGGTGTTAAAAAGACACTTATCTCGTGGCTGAATGATCCGGATTTCACGAAAAAAACGTACGTTATTGGCCAAATGAGGAGTATGGGAGATAAATCACTTATCCCTGAAATCAAACGGTTTGTGAATGATGAGGACGAGCTACTCGCTGTCCGGGCCAGAACTGCGCTGCTCAAGATGGGAGAACCCGGGGCTAAAGAACTGTTGATCGATACAATTCTTAACAGCGAAGACTCCACTGTGCGGTTTAATGCGATTGCAAACTTAAATTGGCATTATGACGGGGAATACTCGGATAATGAAAAAGATATTATACGCAGTTTAACTGAAGATGAAGATGAAGAGGAAAGGATAGCGAGAGAGGCACGTTCAATAATCGAAGAGTGGGATTAGATGGCGAAGGCGCAGAATATTGACAGGGGGACAGGTAAGCTCTCATGTTTTTTTTGACCAAATGAGAATTTTCTCAAATTCCATTTTAACAAATCTCGATGAAGATACCATCTAACCACGTCTTGAA
>PUNP01000320.1 GCA_003551785.1 Candidatus Brocadiaceae bacterium
CACCGAAAAAATTGGGGTTCTGCAATATTACGCAGGCGGTTTCATCATCGATATCTTTGTCGATTGCATCCTTATTTGCGCGTCCGTCCGCTCCGACAGGTGTCTCTTTGAATCCTATATCGAGGTTCCTGGTGTAGGTATCGATCATTTTTCTGTAAATAGGGTTGACACCTTTGTCAATAATGACGTTGCGGCGTTTAGTGATACGGATGCTCATCATTACTGCTTCATAAATAGCCGTTCCGCCGTCATAAAGTGACGCATTAGAAACCTCCATGTCTGTCAGCAAGCTTATAGCGGTCTGATACTCATACATTGATTGCAGGGTACCTTGGGAAGCTTCCGCTTGATAAGGCGTATAAGCAGTATAGAATTCACCTCTCGAGGAAATAGCCTGAACGGCGGAAGGGATGTAATGATCATAAAAACCCCCGCCGAGGAAGCACACCAGATCAGAGGAGTTTTTTGATGCCATTTTACGCAGGTCGGATCTTACTTCCAGCTCGGATTTGCTCCGTTGAACTTTGATGCTCTCTGACTGCTGCACGATGGGAATGTCAGAAAAAAGTTGATCCACTGATTCAATCCCGATAGATTTGAGCATCTTTTGACGCTCCTGATCCGTGTTTGATATAAAAGCCATGGTGATTCAATCCTGATTATCAGTTATCTTGCGCTAAATGCTCACTGTATGTATCTGCATCCATCAAACTTTTGAGTTCATCGGGTTGTGTGAGTTTAATTTTGATCATCCAGCCTTTGTTATACGGGTCGGATTGCAAAATCTCCAAATTATCCTCAAGTTCAGTGTTTACCCCGACTATTTCTCCGGTGACCGGAGCATTCAGATCGACCACGGCTTTTACGGATTCGATTGCACCAAAAGGTGCGTTCTGTTCGGTTTTTTCACCGGCTTCAGGCAATTCAATGAATACGATATCGCCAAGTTCTTCAACGGCAAATGCGTTTATTCCGACAGATACCACATCATCACCTTCTTCTTTGACCCATTCATGCGATTCAGTATATTTAATTTCCTTCGGAAACATCTTTTTTCCTCCTTTTTATAAATGGCAGCTCAATTAACCTGAACGGTACTTCTCTTTTTCTGATTTGTACCTGGAATTCTTTTTCACCTCCGCAAAACTGCTGGTGAATATAAGTCAGTGCGATCGATTTGTCAAGTGAGGGTGAATAAGAGCCGCTGGTTATTTCGCCGGCGTCTTGACCGTTGCAGAACACTTTATGGCCTTGCCTCGGAATAGCTTTTTGTGTACTGACAAGCCCCCTCAGCTTTTTAGCAGGTTTCTCTCCTTTATACTTTATCAAGGCATCTCTGCCGGAGAAAGGCTTATCAAGGCAAACGAATTTACCTAATCCGGCTTCAAATGGGTTGACAGACAAATCGAGTTCATGACCGTACAGAGGCATTCCGGCCTCCAGGCGCAATGTGTTACGAGCGCCCAGGCCCGCAGGCTGCATACCAAAGGCATCGCCGATACTTATAAGTGCCTTCCAGAAAAATTGGCTATGTTCTTGATCAAAGTACAGTTCAAACCCGTCCTCGCCGGTATAACCTGTTCTTGACACCATGACGTCATGCCCGGAGGCAGAAAAGAAAGCAGCACAATAATTCTTCAGTGAACTGATGTCCTCTTTGAGAAAGTCACATAATATTTCTTCAGACTTTGGGCCTTGAACGGCGATCATCCCCTTTTTTTGATTGAGATCGCTTACATTGCATTTTCCAAGGGCCTGAATAACAGAATGGCGGTTACCCGCATTTGCTACGACTAAAAATTCCTTTTCCAATTTGTAAACCAGGATGTCATCAATGATTCCTCCTTTTTTGTCACATACAAGCGAATAGCAAGCTCTGGCGGTACTTAGCGATTCAATGTCGTTAGTTGTGGTATACTGAAGTTGTTTCATCTTGTCTAAGGGAACCCGAATCCTTGCCATATGGCACAGATCAAATATTCCGGCTGCCGCCCTTACAGTTTTATGTTCTTCAATAATACCGGAATAAGAAATCGGCATACTCCAGCCGTTGAAATCGATCATCCTGGCACCGAACTTGATGTGTATATCATACAAAGGTGTTCTCTTGCTCATGGTGCTCCTTTAGAAAGTTTAGGTGAAGAGAAATTTTAGCAAGTCAGGGGGACTACTGAGTGTCAACTTTTAATAAGGATAATCAGGACGACACACAGTGATTTAAGAAATGTTCGTGTTATGTATGGGTTATTTCTTTAAGAAGCTCGGAAAAATTGCGTTTGCGTTCAGAGCTGATCTGCCAGTTCACGGGTACACTCTGAAAACCTTCATCGAACCCCTCTCCAGCCTGTCGAAAATCAAAGTAGCCCCAGGATGCATAATTTTCGATACAGACGGTCATGTTGTTGCGTTCGTTCCAGTTCTGGAAGCGCCATACGCTGTCATCTTCATTGACTACAATCGGTTTGGGGTGGTCAGCCGTTCGATGGCGAACGGAGCGAATTATCTTTCCCATATCATCCGGATTCCGCACCCCGTTTCCATGTAAAAGGATATAATCAGCCGCCTCCAGCACATTATCACCGGGTTCTTTTCCGCCGGTA
>PUNP01000724.1 GCA_003551785.1 Candidatus Brocadiaceae bacterium
TAAAAATGCTGAATTTCAAATCAACGATATCTGAACTCTGCGGTCTGAGCAAAGCCCAATCACCATGCGAATATTCCTTAGTCTTTCCAGAAGGCGAACAACCCGTTTTTAACTGGTATCAAAAAGAACAGAACTCATGGTAAATATTCTATGATAAAAAAAACACAATTGCAAGTAGAAAGAAAATATAATGCTGTCAAAGAAGGATATCAACACACTTAAACAACTAAAACAAAATAACTTAAGAATATAAATAAAATATATTTTTTTTTAAACGGAATACTGTGCAAACTATATTTTGAAATTTTCAGTATATGAATTAAGTAATCAGTAAGCTTGAAGTGAAAAGCAATAAAAAAGCCCCAGCAGCCCTTTTGGGGCCGCTGAGGCTTTATTTTGAGTGGTACGCCCGAGAGGGTTCGAACCCCTAACCTGCGGTTCCGTAGACCGCCGCTCTATCCAGTTGAGCTACGGGCGCATCGTTTTGTAATGCAACGATTAAAGTGGTTTTTTGCCGGGTGACTCAAAAGTCGGTTGACTGCACCCTTTGACTGTCAATAATCCACCACTTTTTATTTTCAAATACCTATTTTAAAAGAATCGCTACAACTGCCCTGACTGAATCACTATTATATGAAAAAAACAGGCCCTTGGCAAATGACGGCAAGGAAAATACTGAAAAATCTTCTGATCAAGAGTACCAGGAGCGTCAGGATATTCAGTGCCTCAGAGAACAATCAGAGACTTCCCAGAAGATTTCACTGCACTTTCATTTGTATTTTCAACAAAGCTCCGGTATATTTATGGTAAAATGAAAACCAAAAATAAAAACCAACCCAATATTCTGCTTATTATGACCGACCAGCAGCGGGGGGATTGCTTGGGGATAGACGGCCATCCCGCAGTCCAAACTCCGTATTTAGACGCTATCGGCACCTCCGGGTTCCACTTTCGCCGGGCTTATACTACCTGTCCCGTGAGTGTACCGGCCCGTCGAACTATAATGACTGGCCGCAAGCCGGCATCCCATGGTGTATTTATGAATTATCATACCCACCTGGATGGTCCGACTCTTCCGGGTGTTCTGAGTGATGCCGGCTATCAGACGCACCTTGTAGGTAAGCTGCATCTCTGGCCTGAAAGGAAGCTTTACGGGTTTAACAGTGCCGATTGGGCTGACTCACCGGTTACTTATCAGCGTGATAACGATTACGCCCGCTACCTGCGCAGAGAGGGGGTTCATTTACCCGATGCCGGCATGACGCATGGCAGCAACAATAACGGTGCGCCTGTGCGTCCATGGGACATGCCGGAACATCTTCATTTTACTAATTGGTGTGCGACTAAAGCACTGGAATTTTTGGAACGCCGCGATCCGACAGTCCCTTTTTTCCTGAAAGTAAGTTTCCATCAGCCGCACCAGCCCCATTGCCCACCCGAAGTTTATTATAAACGCTACATGGATATGGATTTGCCAGAACCTGTCGTAGGGGATTGGGCGCGAATCTGGGATGAGCCGCAGCGGGGGCTTCCAGTCTGCCCCTGGCGTTACTGGCCGACCAAACAGGTTATGAAACAGCTTCGTGCAGCGTATTTTGGATGTGTAAACCATATTGATGACCAAATTGGTCGAATTTTAAATGTTATGCCACAAAACACGATTGTCATTTTCACTTCCGACCATGGTGAAATGCTCGGCGACCACCAATGGTTCAGAAAACGAAATGCGTTTGAGCCCAGCGCACGTATTCCCTTTGTTATGAAATTACCAGATAATAGTGGAATGGAAGCGAACAGAGCCGTTGATGAACTGATAACCCTTGAAGATGTCATGCCCACTCTGCTTGATGCCGCCGGCGTAGAGGGCCCGGAGGGTATGGACGGACGCAGTTTGATACCATTGCTGCGGGGACAGTCCCAATGGCGCGATTACGTTCATGGAGAATGTTCGGAAGTCCCTACCGCAGGGACTGGACAGCAGTATATTACAGATGAACGCTGGAAATATATTTGGTATCCCGGAACAGGACAGGAGCAGCTTTTTGACCTGAGATCAGATGTGGAAGAACTCCATGATTTGGCTTCAAATCCTGCTTACAATGAAGAACTGAAGCGTTTGCGGAGCATACTTGTTAAGGAACTGGAAGGGCGCCCGGAAGGTTTTGTGCAGGACTCACAGCTCCAATGTTTAGGTGGCCCTACTCAGCCTTTTTTAGAAGAATACAGAAAATGCTAAACTACTTACTGCTTCTTGTGTTTTTAGGGGGGAGAAAATCGCTTCTGAGACCATATACGGGCACCAAAATAGGCATATGTTCCTAATATAAAAAAAGATGCTATGGTCCGACCCCTGACCGTTGTGACCCCTGACCGTTGTCCATCGGGCTAATCAAAGCCAGATTTTCTGTTGACTCTCCCGTCTTTCCAGCTCCTCCTTAATAATGGCGGGGAATTTTCCGGCGAGCTCATCTATTGCTTAAGTGGAGCCTTTCACTTCAAAAGCATCAGACAGAAATGTCTGTGATGCGTTAGCCTGCATATTTCACGCGTTCTCAGTGCCGTAGCTGTGGTAGAAGTCAAACGCCGCAGTATTTACATA
>PUNP01000769.1 GCA_003551785.1 Candidatus Brocadiaceae bacterium
CAGACGATCTTGTTCACCTTGCGTCCGTTATCATCGTATTTAATAAACTGGATGACCGGCGCATTCCCCAATTTTACGCGATCCTCACGCCGTCCGACACAAAGTATGCCGAGGTTGGTCAGTTTTGGCCCGATAGCCAGGTAATAATGGTCAAGCAGTTCGGCCTCATTTTTCTCCTTCACTGATTTCTTCACTCTGTCTGAAGCCCGCACCCCCTCGACAAAATCCGCCAGCAGGCACTTATCGGTATTGTTACGGCTGACATCGAGGACGGCCAGAGTTTCCCACGGCTGGGCGTTCCGTTCGTCAATGAGGCGTTGGATATCATCGCCGACGAGCGGCTCGCAGGAATCGCCGACGCGCAGGTAGTAGTGCCCGTCGCTTGTCGAAGCGATTGAGCCGGAACGGGCGACCTCGATAACCAGATATTCACCGCCCGTCTTTTCCGACACTTGCTTGCGGACTTCGGCAAAAACATTAACGGTCAGTTCCGGTATCCTCCGGCGCACCTTGTCCGTGAGCTTTGCCGGAATACGCTGGCCGGACGGCGGCTCGCTCTCACCGTCTTCGATACCGACAACAATCCGTCCGCCCCGCGCATTGGCAAAAAACACGCAATCACCGGCCAGTTCCTTCCAGCCGGGGCTGCTGCGTGTGAGGACGCGCAGAGACTTATAATCGACGTTCCAGGTTTCTTTCATGATTCCACCCCCTCGGGAACGCTGATGTCCAGCTCCGACACATCCATATCCCCGGAGATGAGACGCGGAAGCAAAAGGTCGCGGGTGCGGCGGAGGTTCTGGTTTCTTTTGGCTAAACTAATTATGAGAGCTATATTCGGTTCAACCAAACGATCAAATTGCGGAAGAATCTTTGAAGGCGGAGACAAAATAGGCAGCCCTCTCACCCCTTTTTGGTTGATGCCCGGTTGAGCCGCATTCGCATTGGTTGAACGAATCGCTGAAACGGTACTCGGTTCTTGCAACCACAAATAAAGGAAGTTTTGATTAACTTGTCTCCCATTTGACCGCAAGAGAAAAACATGTTCATTCACACAGAATTTTGTGTGGGGAAAACCATCGCGAAAATATGTAGATCGGCCAATGTATGCTCCGTCTTTATATAGAGCAACATCTCCGTTCTTAGCAACACCTTTTCGCATTTGCTCGAAAAATTCTGAAGGGACTAATTTTTCATTTTTAAAATCATGTCGGCCGATGCCACGAACATTTTCCGCACCGACACTGGGTATACCATGAAGATTTCCTTTCACCCCTCCTTTTGGGCGCTTACCGCTTTCCAATGCGATCAAATGCTCTCCCAAAGTAGAAACCTCCCACCCCTCCGGACTCTTCCCCAGCGGTGAATCGACGAACCGCACGCTCTCGTGGCCGGGGAACCGGAACTTCACAAACCACTCGCGGTAGAGGTCCTGCGCCATCGTCTCCAGTATCTTTATACGACGCAGGTTGTTCTCGATCAGGTCGTCGTAGGTGGAGAGAATATAGACTATGCGCCTCTGTATAGGAAGCTCCGGCAACGGCAATTTAATACTTTTGATATCACGGATTGGCAGTTGAGGCTGTGCAGCACCGCTACGTAATGAGTTTACCTGAGCAAAAAATGAAGGTGACCGTAAAAAATGGAAAAGATACGATGGTAAAATTTTTTCAGTATTACAACGAAAAATAACCATTCCAGAATTAATTCTTACATGATCATAAGGAACGGAATTATTGTAATATGCTGTGTTACCTAATGTTCCACGGGTTGTGAGAACTACGTCTCCCCGTTGCAGTTTTCCCTTACGCAAATCAATATCTTTTTCTTTCGTAATAAACTGACAATCAGAAAAGTCAAATCCTTTTTGAGTAACGTTCGACGCATTAAGAAACAGACAGTGTTCTGAACAAAAGAATTCATCCCGCTTTGGATAATTTTTTCCACGATCTCCATCAATTATGTCGAAAGGTGCAGATTGAAAATCACAAATATGTACAGGATTCATATTTCCGACTCCTCAAAATTCTTCCGTATTGATTTTCTATTCATAAGAAAAGAATATTTAATGTATCTTTAAGGGTAATCGCTTGAAGAGTTTCATATCTCTTCATCACTCCCCCTCCAACAACTCAACCACATTCCCGGCGATCCGTTCTTCGAGTTCCCGCGCCTCGGCGTTGAGCCGTTCCAATTCCTCGTTCTGTTCTTCGAGCCGCTCGATGAAGTCAAAATCCTCCTCTTCGGCCTCTGCCACGCCGACATAGCGGCCCGGGTTGAGGCTCCAGCCCTGCTGTTCGATCTCCGCCAAGCTCGCGACCCTGCACAGGCCGGGCACGTCGGCGTATTGTCCGTCGGGGAAGTGTTCAGCCATCAGCCCGGCGCCGCCGTGCAGGTTCTCCGGCTCTTCGCCGCGGTAGAGCCGGGCGATGTTGGCCAGGAACTCGACCTGCGCCGGCGTCCAGTCGCGGTGTGCGCGGTCGATCTGACGGTAGATGTCGCGCGCGTCGATGAACAGCACCTTGTCGGCGCGCCCGGTGTCGGCTTTGGCCTTGTCCAGGAACCAGAGCGTGCAGGGCAGCGTGACGGTGTAGAAGA
>PUNP01000743.1 GCA_003551785.1 Candidatus Brocadiaceae bacterium
CTGTGATTGTGGTGCGGGCTTCTCTGTTTGCCGCGCCAAAAGGCGCCCCATTTTCAGAGCGAAGTCTCTGAAAATGCGTAGTATCTTAACGGAACTTGTCAAATGAAAAAGTTAACGCAGCAGGATCATTATGGGAAATCTGCATTTCATCATTAAAACCGGCAAGATTCGAGTAGTCTTTTCACTTGTAAGTCACTGTTGATAAGACATTGCACCCTTCCCGGCCATGCGCTAAATAGGACTATCGATTACTCATTTTTTACATCTTTAATTTTATGTACCGTCAAATCCGAATATTCCGCGATAAGTCCCGCCATTTGCCGAAAGCCAATCTTCCCGTCTTGTAAAATAGGGCCGTATCTTACGCCGTCGTCAACCCAGTGATATATCTCAATATCGTCAATGGAAAACCGAAAATGCTGTCCCGATTTTGTTACTTCTATTCGGTATGGTTTAGTCGCATATTTAGCATCTGGTAGCGGATCTCCAGCAAGGCATACAAGGTTATGGCCGTGGCTCTTTCGGAGATTACATGTGCGGAACCCAATTTCAGCGGGATTGCGTCGATAATATGAAGCATGTAGTGCATTTATATCCCCGTGATTATACTGCGAATAGTCACCGTCTCTTTGCTCAAGTTGTGGTGAGAATATATCTTCTCCGTTCCGTCCCCTAGATGCGATCCAGAACATAGCAAGACCGGCATCGGTGAGTGGCTTAAAATTCCAGCTCACCGCAATATCGTCAGGGAAATTACGGTCGCACCACAGCACAAAGTTGGCATGAAGCCCTTTCTCTTTATCTCTTTCATAAGCATTTTCCATCCGCATTATCCCGCGTGGAAAGGTTATACACGCATCACCTTCCAGGTGATATTCGGCGATATCTTCTTCTGACGAAAGCGAATTCTTATAAAGCATTCGGCCTTTCAAAAAATTCATAATGATTTTTCCTTTTGTAACGGAATCGCATATACCTGGCTGGTTCCGGTATGATCGGAGTGGTAAATCACATTGGCACCGTCCGGGCTCCAGCTTGGATGAGGATGGAGACCGCTATGTGTATTATTGCTATATGATGCCAGTTTTTCAGCTTTTCCTGACTGAATGTCATAGTGGATGATGGAGTTGTCTGCAAAGTCAACAATCTCAGTGCCAGCCGGATTGAAAATCGGATGCGCACCCAATGGTATGCTGGACAAATTTCGGCGAGTCAACCCCTCTTTATCGGTGAGATAATATAACTGTCCGTCTCCCATTTCATTAAGATCACAATAAAGGATATGTTCGCCATCGGGATGCCAGGAATGGTGCCCGAAGTAAGGCGTAATTAGATTCAACCTTTTCAGTTCTGAACCGTCGTCCCTGAATACAAAAACGGATTTCATGTACTGTTCAGGTTCAAAATTGAACCTGAGCATCAAATGAGAGCCATCGGGACTCCACTTCGTATTGGCTATTTGAAGCGATCTGTTCTGGTCAAAATCAGGCATTCTTTCGTCCCGGTTGAACGTATCCAGCATTACTTCTTTCAGCCTCTCTCCATTCACAATTTCCTTTTGGCTCAGGTCATTTAGATTGACAACCACAACCCCCTTTTTTTCAGAATCCTTCGCATACCCACAGGCCAGCCTGGATCCATCTGGCGAAAGGGCGCGTCCGCGAAGTCCTTTAATCTCAATAACCTCCTTCGTTTCTATATCTATAATGCAGGTATGGCCTTTCGCATGGTAAGAAATAGTATTATCATTTACCCATATGGGAAAACAGCCGGTATGGATTGAAAAATCCGTGTTGGAAGTAATGCATTCGGCATTATCCTGATCCACATCCATGACAAAAAGATGGCCGTTGGGTGTTGTAACGGTCTTTTTCGGGGAAATTTTATCAGGATCTATTGCAGAAAAGGCTATTTTTGTTCCGCTTGGATTCCAGGCACATGTGTCATAATATGGATGGATGCTGTGCATGCGAGAATTCGTCAGCTGCCAAACTTCTCTCCCGGTTTCGGGATCTTTTGTGACGGACTTTTGTGATCTTAGCATTTTCCTCCTTACCTCTTAATAAGCCTGTTATACTACACCCCCTGAACTCAACAATAAACCACCCGATTGCAGCCGGCGGGTGGTTCAGCGAATACCCATAGCCTCCAGAAACGCTGTTTCGACCCTTGCAATATCTTCCTTCCCGGCTTTCCAGGAAATGGATATAATCATGTCGCAAGGCGCCGGCAACCTGCGGCGGTGTTTTCTGAACGCCTCCCTTACCGCCCTCTTCCACCGGTTACGCAATACGGCATTGCCTGTTTTTTTCCCTATGGCAAGCCCGAGCCGGCTTCCTGCCGCGCCTGGACGTTGCAGGTAACAGACCCGAAGCGGGAACACGTTTACCCTGCTTCCGCGCCGATAAACCTCTGTGAATTCTTCCTTCCGCCGGATGCGGGCCCGCCTGGGAAATTTACAGTTCATATACCGTTATAAAACTTTTTCGGATCTTTTGAAAAAGTTCTATTTCTCTTCTATCGCGTCTACCGGGCACTCATCTATGCATACTCCGCATTCGGTGCATTCTTCCTGATCGATATAAGCCAGTTCGTC
>PUNP01000501.1 GCA_003551785.1 Candidatus Brocadiaceae bacterium
AACCTGGCCACTACGGAGAAGTTGGCCGGAGAAGCACCCCGGCAGGCAACCCTGATCAGTGAAAGCGGGATAACCTGTCGCGCAGATATTGAAAGATTGAGCAAAAGTGGCATCTCGGCCGTGCTGGTCGGGGAAACGCTCATGCGCGCAGACAATATAGAAGAGACCGCGCGCAATTTGTGTAATGTCAGAACAGGCGCTTAATATGCTGATACTAACAACAAATTGTTAGTGTGCGAAAAGAATGAATATCCAACACCCTATATCCAATGACGAAGGAACGTGCGAAGCAAGCGCTGGAAGCGCGATATGTTATAGCCTATGGCGGAGCACAGGCCCCGAATGGGGCCGAAGCGAAGCCATAGGTAGGTGACGCGCTCTAAAAAAGAGTCCTGAAGGGACGAGATAACCGTGGAGAAGAAAAAGGCGCGCCGGTGGCCTGTTGGTGATTATGCCGCGCCTTCATTTCCAGAGCAAAGTCTCTAAAGACGCGTAGCGCAACATCGACACCGTATCGGGAGGCTATGTAAATGCTTAAAAAATTATCAGGTATGAACAGAAGCGAAAAGTTATACCTCACACTGACTATAGTTATACGCATCTCACTTGTAGTAGCGATATTGGGCGCTGTTTGGGAGACCGCCTGGATGACGTTGTTTGTGAGTTCGCTCGCGTTACTGCTCTCATTCCTTCCACTTTTCATACAAAAAACTTACAGGGTGAGGCTACCGGGTGAGATCCAGATTATTATGGTGCTGTTTATCTATGCCGCGCTTTTTCTCGGGATGGCCCGGGAGTGGTATCACCGGATATGGTGGTGGGATTCGCTAATGCACGGTTTGTCGGGAGTTGCACTCGGGTTCGCAGGTTTCCTGATCCTCTACGTCCTTTATAAGACCGGGAAGCTGCAGGCGAGTTTATTTCTGATAGTGTTGTTCTCCTTCTGTTTTGCCGTTGCAATGGGCGCACTCTGGGAAATATTTGAATTTGCAATCGATGAATTTTTCGCAGAGGACATGCAGCGTGCGCGCTTCACCATCGAAGAGATAGAGGCACACCCGGAGGGCTCCAGAATTGCCATTTACGACACCATGTGGGACATGATGCTAAATACGCTCGGCGCCCTGATCGCTTCTGTCGCAGGCTATCTGTATCTAAAAAACGGAGAGATATTCCTGTTCGACCGTTTGATCCAAAAATTTGAACGGGTCAACCCGGAACTGTTCGGCAAGGAAGACGGCGGAGAAGCAAACAACTGACGAAGGTCGGGGAAAAAAATGCCCATAAAAATAGCTGTTATCGCGGATATCCATTATGCTGAAAAAGACTCAGGTGAAAAACGCAAAGGCAGCCTTGGAAACATCCTGCTGCTTAGAGCAATTCATCGTCTTAACAGAGCGATCAAACCAGATGTCACAGTTCTGCTTGGAGATCTCCTGGATGATGGAGATTCCCCTGATGCAGGAAGGCTTCGGCAGAATCTAAACGACACCATAAACATCCTGGACTCGCCCTCAATAATACTTCCGGGGAACCATGACGGGAACGTTGAAAATTTTTATGCCGATTTCACTAAACCGCCCGAGTCCCTGGATATAAAAGGACATCGCCTTATTTCATTTGTGGATCCTGAAGAACCGGGCTTTAACGCCCGTCGCCGGGAAAAAGACCTGCAACGAATGGAATGCTCAAACAACGACTTTGACGGCCCTGTCATAATGCTGCAACACACGCCGCTCTTCCCACCGGGCTCCTGCAACTGCCCGTTTAATTACACCAATATTGAAAACCTGCTCGGCAAGATCGAGAAAGGCGGCATCAAGCATTCTATAAGTGCCCATTTCCACGAAGGCTCGGAGCTTATAAGGCATAAAAAAGGGAACTTTTCCATTGCCCCGGCGCTCTGCGAAGAACCGTTTCGTTTTCTTGAAATCAAAATCGACGGGGGAAAAATCTCCACTACTCTCCATTCGCTTCAGGTGACTCCGGCGCCGGGCCTTATAGACTTTCATGTGCATAGCCCTTTTGCCTATTGCAATGAAAACATGTCTTTTCCCGAAAGCGTACGCCTGGCCGGGCACTTCGGTCTCGCCGGCTTATCACTGACCGAACATTCCGCTCACCTGTACTTTTCAAAAGAGGAGTACCGGAGCAGGCAATTCCTAAAGACGGGGCTCAAAAGCTCTGTTGCGGCAAACAACAGGATGGAAAACTTTCTCGTAAATGCTCGCGCATTCTCACCGCCAGCAAAGGTCGCCCTGGAGGTTGATAGTGACTATTCAGGGCGCCCCGTAGTGTTGCCTGAAGACGCTGAACGCGCAGATATTCTTTTAGGCGCAGTACACGCGCTCCCCGAACTCACCAACGCCCACCCAAGGCCCACTGTCGCTGCAGATCAATATCTTGCCATAATTGAAAATTTTCTGAAATCGGGCATTAAGATATTGGCGCACCCGTTCAGAGTATTCAGAAGAAAAAAAATACCCGTCCCTGAATGGATTTATGATCCGACCGTGAAACTACTTAAAAAACATAATGTCGCCGCCGAAATAAACTATCATACAAATGAGCCGAGCGAAGAATTTTTTTCAAAGT
>PUNP01000208.1 GCA_003551785.1 Candidatus Brocadiaceae bacterium
GATCCAGCTCCAATAATCCCAACGTCCCATTTCCCGCAGGTGCGCGAGCGCCGCGGCGCGATAACGCGATGCGCCGGTTTGGGTCCAGCGAGCGAGCAGGGTCACGATCCGTCCCTGCATCCGTCGTGCCCGGATCAAGTGGGCGTTGTGGGTGTTGCGCTCCCAGTCGAATTCGGGGCTTTGCACATACTCGTCCGCCAGTCGCGCGAGAGCGCGGGCGGAAGCCCGCAGCGCCGGATGGCGAAACGGTCCCTTCAGGCGCTGTTGCGCTTCCCGCCCAAGATAAAGACGGGGATGGTCGTTCAGGGATGAGACAGGCTCAGGCTTGTTGATCATGTGTGCTTCCTTGGGTTGGAATGCCCGCAACGGAGGTTAACTTTGCGTCCACGGTCGCAAGGGCAAGGGGCCTTTCCGCCGGTCCGCGGTAGGTTGCGCCGCATGGGTGGCGGTGGGCGTTGCATGTCGCATTCACGATCAGGAATCATAGGGCAAAACCGGGCTGTCGGCAACTGCGATTCAGGAACATCAGGAAGTCGGGCCTCTGGCTGAGGTCAGATTTTCGGGAATGAAAGATCAGTTGACGATAGCGGCGACGAGAGCGATTAACGAGTAGAGAGAATCCCAATCGTCCACCTTTCGCGTCGCCGTTCTCGTCCACCGCTCTCAGGTACTTTCAAACAAGGCGCTAGGGGCCTGGCCGAAAAGTCCGTTATTGTAAATACGCAACGATCAACCGCGCCCTTCCAGGGCGCACAATACCTTTGAATCATCACCTCGGGTTGAAACCCGAGGCTACCCAACTTTGCCCCGTTAGGGGCACGGACTTGGATTTAGCCCCAACGGGGCGGTATTTGGTAGCCCCTGGTTTTAACCAGGGGGTCAGCATCTACCTGGGACATCCCTAATTTTTTTCGAGTTGTTGCTTGACAAGAACACAAAAATAGAATACAATAATGGAAAACGGTTTCCAATTGGTTTCGCTATGAATGAAAAAATCACAATTATTGCGTTTGCTTGAAGCACTCGAAGTGCTGCTGGGCAAGAGGCCGATTATGCCGGATAAGATGCTCCCCCTCGAGCTGATCAAACGGGACAGTGTGGGGACAGCGCCGGAGACGTCCATGTCTTTTATTGCTTTACTCTTTTGGAGGTAAAGTAATATGTTTAATTTAGTACGCAAGATGATAAGGTTTACGTTAATCGAACTTCTGGTAGTTATCGCTATTATAGCGATCCTGGCAGCGATGCTGATGCCTGCGCTGGAAAGAGCACGCGAGTCGGCGCGCGCCATTACCTGTGCCACCGAGACCAGGCAAATACATCTATCCATGCAGTTTTATTTCAACGACTTTAATGATGCGATTCCGGACCCGGGGGTACCTCCGAAATGGATGCAAAGAGGGGAGTGGGTTGCGTATCTGCACCACAATTACGGTGCTGCCGGCCCCCTGTTTACCTGTCCGACCCGACAAGGATTGAATTTATACGATGATACGCAGGAGGCCGAGGCTATTCGCGATGGGTGGTTTAATGACCCATCTGACGATCCACTGAGCCGCAGCTGGAATTACTCCGAGATTGGTATGAATACTTGGCTACGACGCGGGCAGGGAGGGGCAACCGATACGCCTGCGGCGCCTATAACCCGTCTGGCTAATCCATCAAGGACCCTGCTTCTGGCCGACTCCAATTTTAGATCCATGACCTTTGGCCACGGTTATCTCTACGTTGATACTACGACTGGACATAGCCATCGTCATCCAGTCTTGCCGATACATCATGGCGGATGGGAAGCCAACATTCTCAGGGCCGACGGACACCTCAGATCAAAGCGAGCCAAGGCGCATTTGTGGGAGGAAGGCTTTTCTACATTCTATGATGTCGATATGCTGGGGACTCGACACTCAAGTGGTAACGCCTGGACTGTTCACGGAGAAAATTATCAAATACGGTGGTGATTACCACTGACCGCAGTGTTCTGTAAGCGCAATAGTTTTTTAAAAATATGACGGTTGCAGTTCATTTTCATTAAAACACCGGGAAGAGAAAGCATGTTTAGAAAAAACGTGATGGTTGCAGTCGCTGCCGCACTTGTGATCTTTTTACTTTCAACGGCGTCCGGCGGCCGGGGCGAAGAGGGTTATTACGAACCGGTTCTGGAGGAGATGCAGCCCGTAGGCTCCTATCCGGATGTCAACCTGATGACAGAGGATGAGTCAGTATGTGTACTTACGAGAACGACCTGATAAACAAAACCTTAAAGAAAGGAGGATGGAAATGAAAACGCTAGGATTTGCACGAATCGGAACGGCCCTTGTCCTTTGCCTCGGACTTGCCTCAACCGTTGCAATCAGGACGCTTGCCTCGGATGCCATCACAATCGGTGCTGCACAGGACACCTGGATCGATGGAACCACGCGCGACGCGGTCATGGACGAAGACGGAACCTCGGCCGTTTTGAAGGTGTCCGGAAGCCGCCAACCCCCTCGCGCGCGCAAGGGCTACATCCGGTTTGACTTGAGCGGTCAGCCGTTCGACGCCGACGCATCGGCCACGGTTGTGGTGACCGCCGCTTCCGAGCCCGACTGGGGGGGC
>PUNP01000046.1 GCA_003551785.1 Candidatus Brocadiaceae bacterium
ATAAACCCCGACGTCCGTCTCACTACCTACGCCTATCGCAGTTACGAACATCCGCCTTTGACCGACATTCAGGTGCATCCTAACATTTGGGTGGGGATGGTTACCGGCGAAGGTTTTTACCCGCATGAACCAGTACGGGAATACTGGCAGGGCTGGTTCGATGCCGGAGCTGAAAATCTATATTGGCGTCCCAATATGTATCACGGCGGTCATGGAATGCCTTATATTTTCGCCCGGGCTTTGGGCGAGGATCTGAAATATTTCCACGAACATAATATGGTGGGAGTTGATTTTGATTCATTGATGGGTAAATGGGGAACGCAAGGCCTTAATTATTATGTGGCGGCCGAGATGATTACCCGCCCGGAAGCCGATGTGGAAGAGGTAATGAACGAGTATTTTCAAGCTTTCGGACCGGCTCGGGAAGTGATACGTGATTATTTTGAGCATTGGGAGGAGATTTCCAGTCAAGGCCCCGGCTTGATGCGGCAGCATAATCTGGTGCGCAATCATACCTGGGGCGGCTGGCGTCCCGCTTTTGTTCAGCTGACGCCTATGCTTTATACTGAAGAGGTATTTGAGCGAGCTGAACAGTTGTTACAAAACGCCGAGCGGCTGGTTTCGGGAGAACGTGAAGTTTTCGGTGAGCGCGTGGCCCTGTTGCGAGTCGGCCTGGAGCATTCGAAGCTGACATCCCAGGCGATTGCTGATGCGGTTGAGGCTCGTGATTCCGGGGAGCAGGAAGCGCAGCGTAAAGCGGTGGAAAGCCAGCGGGAACTGTTAAATTACCGACTTGAGATGTTTAAAAATCATGTTCACGCCATTTTTGTTCCTTACTTGATGAGTCAGGAACGGCGTCAGGGATTGATGTGGCACGGTCCCATCGATTGGAGTATGGAGGATTTTTTAACTGATTTCAGTCTGCTGGATAGCGGTTGGAGTTTACGTCTGGATCCGCGGGATCGAGGGGTATCCGAACAATGGTACAGACGTGAGCCTGGTGATAACTGGCTGCCGGTTGAGGTTGGCATGCCGTGGCGGCGCTCATTGTCTGAGTTGCAGGATGACGATACGGAAGTGGTTTGGTACAAGGTTGAGTTTGCCGCGCCTAGGCTTGACAACGAGGAGGAGGCGGTATCTTTGCGGTTTGGCTCTGTCGACGCCGCGGTCACCGTCTGGGTCAATGGAGAAAAAGTCCTTGAACGGCAGTATCCGCACGAGAGGCAACAGGAGTCCTGGCGTCAGGCCTTTGAAGTGGATATTACAAAGCATATCGATCATTCAGGTGACAATACGGTGGTGGCCCGGGTGCAGGGCGAGCAGGAAAACACTGGTATAACCGGTCTGGTTACTTTAATGGCGAAATAATCGGAGGTTTTTTATATGAGCAGGATAAATCAAAACAGTGCATTGCGTTTTACCTTTGTCTTATCTTTCATTGCCGTTACAGCGTTCGGCAGTCAGTTGCAAACACGAATAAGTGAATCGTTTCATCATCCTGTCGGAGCAGTACCTGAATCCTGGACTGTGGTCAGCACCGGGGGGGAGGCCAGAGCTGAAATCACCCCTCCTCCGGTACCGGTACTTGTTCCTGGAAATGGTCTTTTACTGCAGCGTACCAGCCGGACATCACATAATGCCGCGGTTTACTACACTGGTTCCCGGGAGGCGGTAAAGGACGGGATGATGGCTGATTTCGAGGCGGCTGTGGTGATAACCATGCAGGGTCTGCGTGGGTCATCTGCGAGCGGTGTGGTGGTACGGGCGCAAAACCTTGAATATAACGATTCTGATGGGTATTACATCTGCATTGGCGGAGAGGGGACTGAAAGAGGAATTGCCATCTTCAGAAATCCGGATACCCATATTTATTTTCATGACCGGGCTTCGGCATTCACCCATATTCCGGAAATTCGCAGTGGAGCCGGTTATATGCTTAAAGTATCGGCTAAAGGGGAAAAGATCACTGCTTCTTTATGGATTTTGGATGAGATCGGTAATGCTGAGGAGATGCTGGGTGAGACATCGATTGACGATGCCCGGACATCGCCCGGACTTTTTGGTTTACGGGGCAGCAACGGCAACAGCGGTCCGATCGGGGCCTGGTTTCGGCATCTGCATCTGGAAGTGACTGAATAATACCGCAAGACTGAATGCGTACTTGAATAAGAAAGGGAAAATAAGATTAATTTTATGACTGCCAATCAGTTGCGTAGAGCTTATTTGGATTTTTTCAAGTCCAGGGATCATGTCGAAATCGGCAGTGCCCCTCTGGTGCCGGAAAACGATCCGACCGTTTTATTTACCACGGCCGGCATGCATCCTCTGGTGCCTTTTCTACTGGGGGAAAAGCATCCGGCCGGAGCCCGTTTGGTGAACTGTCAGAAATGCATTCGTACCGGTGATATAGAGGAGGTGGGTGACACCACTCATCTGACCTTTTTTGAAATGCTCGGCAATTGGTCGTTAGGTGATTATTTCAAAGAGGAAGCGATAGCTCACAGCTATGAATTCCTGGTTTCGGTCCTTGAAATACCGATTGACAGACTATGGATTTCCTGTTTTGCCGGCGACGCCGATGCTCCTCGTGATG
>PUNP01000238.1 GCA_003551785.1 Candidatus Brocadiaceae bacterium
CTGGGATACCGGCAGTATTTTCCGGGTGAAACATGGGAAATTATTCCGGATAATGACGTGCTGACCGTAAATGTCTCTGCCAAAGAAAGTCCTGACTATTACGCTCGCAGTATGTGGTATGGGTGGGGTACTCGATGGAATTACAACAGTGAACCCTACAGTGATTGGTGCGAGAGAAATCGCATGGTACAGGGTTTTCAGTTGCGCAGCGGACACGCCTATGACGGTATTATTCGCCGGAACCAGGATGTGTTTGACAAAAACCCCGAATACCTGGCACTCGTTGACGACGAAAGGGGAGGCAATAAGTTCTGTATTTCCAATGAGGGGCTGCGCGATCTTGTAGTGGAAGATGCCATCGAAAGGGTGGAACACGATACGGACAGTATCTCTATGGACCCCAGTGATGGAGGTGGCTGGTGTGAGTGCGAGGATTGTGCCGAAATGGGAAGTGTCAGTGACCGGGTAGTTCTGCTTGCTAATGAAGTGGCCGAAGCCATCAATGAACTCGGTATGGGGGATAAATATGTGGGGATTTATGCTTATCACATGCATTCTCCCCCTCCTTCCGTGCAAGTTCATCCCAAAGTCATTGTCTCTGCAGCTACGGGATTCACCCGTGGAGGTTATTCCTTTGAGGAAATCCTGGAGGGCTGGCGTGAAAAAGGAGCGACGCTTGGTATCTATGATTACTTCAGTGTTATGGCCTGGGACTGGAATCTTCCCCATCAGGCACGTGGAGGACGTCCCTATGAACTGGCCGAGCGGATTGCAGATTTTCATTCCGAAGGTGCGCGATTCTTCGATGCTGAATCGGGCGATGCCTGGGGTCCTTATGGCCTCGGATTTTATGTCTCATCACGGCTTCTCTGGGATATAGGGGAGGCTGAACTCGTGGACGATATAATCGAGGAGTTTTTCCATAAAGCCTTTGCCCCCGTTTCAGAACCGATGGAAGAGTTTTACCGCCTTGCCGTTCTTGAAGAAGGTCTGCGTTCCTCAGAAGACCTTCTCGCAAGAATGTATCGTACCCTTTCCACAGCCTATGATGTCGCTCTGGATTACCCCTCCGTTCGCCGCCGTATTGAAGACCTTATACTCTATACCCGCTATGTAGAACTGTATGAGAATTACCAGCTTGCCGAGGGTGAAGAAGCCCGGGAAGAGGCGCGCGATTGGGTCCTGGAGCATGCATACCGCATGCGAGAAACCATGATGATCCACAGCTATGCTCTGTGGGCCAGGAAGATCGGCCAGGAAGCGGCCCATACCGAAGGACATCGGCTCAAAAATGATGCGCCTTTTACTGATGAGGATTTCGAGAAAATACTGAAGGTGGGGAAGGAATCGAACCAACCCACCGTTCTGGATTTCGATGAGACAACCTACAGCGAAGAACTCGTACCTGCGGCCGAACCGCTGGACCTTCCCGATGTGGATACGGTTCCGTCCAGCAGCTACAGGGGAGCGTATGTTATGTATACCTGGATGGACGCCGGCTCCGAAAAGCTGTCGCTGGAGGTGGAAGCCGGACTGAGCCGTACGCTGCCTCGGGACATTGTTTTTAAACTGTATTACTCCGATGCTCAGGAGCCTGTGGACCAGGCGGAAGTTCCCGCGGACGGTGAGCAGTATGAGATTCACCTTCAATCCCCCCATGAGGGGCTTCACAGGCTGGAATGGGATGACCGCGGCGTCAGAACTCATGTTGAATGGCCGGAATACTTTCCGATGACCCGCCGCTCCTGTCCGGATCATGCCCGCAGCCCCCATCATCGGTGGTACGGGTATTTCTATGTTCCCCGGGGCACAGAGATTGTAGGAGGGTTCACGACGCATAATTACGGCCGTATGTTCGACAGCGATGGGACGGTGGTCTTTAATTTCGGAGATATGGATGATGCCGGTTATTTCCAGGTCCCTGTTCCGGAGGGACAGGATGGTGCTTTGTGGAAGTTTCACGGTGGCGTAGGGGAACGTAAAATGATGACGGTTCCCCCGTATATTGCGCGCAACGCCCGCGAGCTTCTGCTGCCGGTCGAGGTGGTTGAAAAGGACCGGTTACAATGAGCCGTAATATCCCTTGTCTACCAGGGCCATGCGCTCCATTGACTGCCGCGACGCGGAATCTGTTCGCAGTTCAGGGTACCCCCGCGGCCGTCTTCACTGTGAATGATTTTTTTCCCGGCTGCACGCATCCCGGAGGTCTTGTTGGAACGCAGGTTTTCATTGTCCATGACTTTACAGGACCAATGGTAATCTCCGGCCCATCGCCGGGCATGCTGGTTCAGCGGGTGCTCTCTTGCAGGTTCATTGAATCCCTTGAGATGACCGTCAATGAATATCATGTTGGCGAAGGCCGGAATATCGGCATCGCAGTTACCGCATGAACCACCGTAGTGGTTTTGCTGGGGATGGTAACCGTCATACCAGCGTCCGGAGCTGACTCTGACGGCTGCACGGTCAGACATCATGACATGAACTGCAGGGCCGAGACCCCGCTCTGCATGACGGCGTGTCAATGTAGGCATGGTGGCTATATCCGCGCTCTCTTCCCGCACCGCCCAGGTTCTCTGCGGAGAGTTCGAACC